>NZ_JBSVWF010000024.1:0-80422 GCF_054071635.1 Pseudomonas sp. SDO52101_S400
TTTTCAGTCAGCGCAAGGTTGACTGACAGGCCGCTATCGTCGGATCGCCGCCCGGGGCAAGCTCGCTCCCACAGTCGCTTCTGATAGTTCTTCTCAATCGCTAATTTTTCCGCTTTGCATTCGTTTTATAGGGACGACGTGCCTTTGTGCTGCCAGCCTACTGATTCGGATACCAAGAAATGAATGCTGAAGACTCCTTGAAACTTGCTCGCCGGTTTATCGGGTTGCCCCTGGAAAAGCGCCAGATGTTCCTCGCGGCCCTGCACAAGGAGGGCGTGGATTTCGCCCGTTTTCCGATTCCTCAAGGGGTCGAGGCCGATGATCGGCAGGCGCTGTCCTACGCGCAGCAGCGTATGTGGTTTCTCTGGCAACTGGACCCGCACAGCGGCGCCTACAACTTGCCGGGGGCGGTGCGCCTGACGGGGCGCCTGAGCCTGACCGCGCTTGACGCGGCATTTGCCAGCCTGGTGGCACGTCACGAAACCCTGCGCACGGTGTTCCAGCGACAGGCCGACGACAGCCTGCTGCAAGTGCCGGCCGAAGCGCCGCTGGTGATTGAACACGTGGATTTCAGCGGCCTCGCCGCGCCGGAGCGCGAAGTCGCGGTGGCCGACGCCGCTCAGCAACAATCCTTGCAGCCGTTCGATCTGGCCGTTGGCCCGCTGCTGCGGGTCAAGCTGCTCAAGCTCGACGAACAGGAGCACGTGCTGCTGCTGACCTTGCACCACATCGTTTCCGATGGCTGGTCGATGAACGTGCTGATCGACGAATTCATTCGTTGCTATGACGCCCATGAAGCCGGGCAGTCGCCGCAACTGGCGCCGTTGCCGATCCAGTACAGCGACTACGCACTGTGGCAGCGCCGCTGGCTGGAAGCGGGCGAGCAGGCGCGTCAGCTCGAATACTGGCAGGCGCAACTGGGCAATGAGCATCCGGTGCTGGAGTTGCCAACCGATTACCCGCGCCCGGCGATGCCGAGCTATCGCGGTACGCGCTACGAATTCGCCATCGACGGTGCGCTCGCAGAACAACTGCGCAGCAGCGCCCAACAGCACAACATCACCCTGTTCATGTTGCTGCTCGGCGCCTTCAACGTGCTGCTTCATCGCTACACGGGGCAGTCGGACATCCGCGTCGGGGTACCGATCGCCAACCGCAACCGGGGTGAAATCGAAGGCCTGATCGGCTTCTTCGTCAACACCCAGGTGTTGCGTACCGAACTGGACGGACAGACCCGCGTCGGTGATCTGTTGCGCGCCGTCAAAGAAACTGCGCTCGGTGCCCAGGCTCACCAGGACTTGCCGTTCGAACGGCTGGTCGAAGCGCTGAAACTGGAGCGCAGCCTCAGTCACACGCCGCTGTTTCAGGTGATGTACAACCATCAGCCGCAAGTCGCCGACATCAGCACGGTGAGTACCGTTTCAGGGTTGGAACTGGGCGTCATCGAATGGCAGGGGCGCACCACCCAGTTCGATTTGACCCTGGACACCTACGAAAAGGGCGGCCGGCTGCACGCCGCGCTGACCTACGCCAACGATTTGTTCGACCCGCAGACCATCGCGCGCATGGCGCAGCACTGGCTGAATCTGCTGCGTGGCATGGTGCAGAACAGCAACCAGCGCATCAGCGATCTGCCGCTGCTGGAAGCGGCTGAATACCAACGCATGGTGTTCGACTGGAATAGCGCGCAGGCCGGCACTGTCGAGGCTTCGAGCATCCATCGTTTGATCGAGCAACAGGTTGCCGCCCAACCGGACGCGCTGGCCGTGACCTTCGGCGAGCAAGCCTTCACCTACGCCGAAATCGATGCACGGGCCAATGCACTGGCGCACAAACTGATCGAATGCGGCGTTGGCCCGGAAGTCCGGGTCGGCGTTGCCATGCAGCGTTCCGACAGCCTGCTGGTGGCATTGCTGGCGGTGCTCAAGGCCGGCGGCGCCTATGTGCCGCTGGACCCGGATTATCCGGCTGACCGCGTCGCCTACATGCTTGAAGACAGCCGTGCGCTGGTGCTGCTGACCGAGCACGATGTGGCCGAAACGCTCTCCGTCAGCGCCGACACTCAGGTGCTGTTGCTGGACCGGATCGGCGCAGAACTGGCGGCGTATCCGTCCAGTGCACCATTCACGGCGGTGACGCCGGACAACCTCGCCTACGTGATCTACACCTCCGGCTCCACCGGCAAACCGAAAGGCGTGGCCATCGCGCACCGCAACGTGCAGGCGTTGATCGACTGGTCGCGCACGGTCTACAGCCGTGATGACATTCAAGGTGTTCTGGCGTCGACGTCGGTGTGCTTCGATCTGTCGGTGTGGGAGCTGTTTGTCACCCTCGCCAATGGCGGCTCGGTGATCATCGCGCGCAACGCCCTGGAGTTGCCGCAACTGCCGGCTCGCGATCAGGTGCGGTTGATCAACACCGTGCCTTCGGCGATCAATGCCTTGCAGCGCGACGGCGCGATCCCGTCGAGCGTACGCATCATCAACCTTGCGGGTGAACCGCTGAAGCAAAGCCTGGTGGAAGCGCTGTATCAGCAGGCTAGCGTCGAACATGTCTACGACCTGTACGGCCCGTCAGAAGACACCACGTATTCGACCTGGACCCGTCGTGCGGCGGGCGGTACGCCGAGCATCGGTCGACCTCTCACCGGCACCGCGAGCTATTTGCTGGACGCCGATCTGCAACCGGTACCGCAAGGCGCGGCGGCCGAGCTGTATCTGGCGGGTGCCGGTATTACCCGTGGCTATCTGGGCCGCGCGGCGATGACCGCCGAGAAATACGTGCCCAATCCATTCGCCAGCAATGGCGAGCGTCTGTACCGCACCGGCGACCTGACCCGTTATCGGGCCGATGGCGCGCTGCAATACGTCGGCCGGATCGACCATCAGGTGAAGGTGCGCGGTTTCCGCATCGAGCTCGGCGAAATCGAAGCGCGGCTGTTGCAACAGGACTCGGTGCGCGAACTGGCGGTGCTGGCTCAGGAAGGCGCCAGCGGCCAACAATTGGTGGCCTACATCGTGCCGACCGACGCGGCGGTGCTGGACGCGGATGCCGATGCCCAGGCAAGCCTGCGCGAAACCCTGAAAGCGGCGTTGCGCCAACATTTACCGGACTACATGGTGCCGGCGTACCTGCTGTTCCTCGAACAACTGCCGCTGACACCCAACGGCAAACTCGACCGCAAGGCATTGCCGGCCGTCGATGGCAGCCAGCAACAACGCGAACACGTGGCGCCACGCAGCGCCCTGGAAAAAGCCCTGGCGGCGATCTGGCAGGACGTGTTGTCGGTTGAAAACGTCGGCCTCGAAGACAACTTCTTCGAACTGGGCGGCGACTCCATTGTGTCGATGCAAGTGGTCAGCCGCGCCCGTCAGGCCGGGATCGTGCTGAGCCCCAAAGAACTGTTCCAGCACCAGACCATCCGCAGCCTTGCGCAAGTCGCCCGTCAGGGCCAACAGACCCTGATCGATCAGGGCCCAGCTGTGGGCGCCGTGGCGCTGGCACCGGTGCAGCAGTGGTTCTTCGAGCAAGACATCCCTCAGCGTCAGCACTGGAACCAATCGCTGTTGCTGGCGGCGCAACAGCCTGTGGACGCTGCCGCGCTGGATCGTGCGCTGAGCCAGTTGCTCAACCATCACGATGCGCTGCGCCTGCGCTACGAATCGACTGCCGAGGGCTGGCAGCAGGCCTATGCCGTGCCAACCGGCGAGTCGGTGTTGTGGCAGCGCAACGCGCAATCGCTGGAAGACCTCAAGGCCTTGTGCGACGAAGCCCAGCGCAGTCTGGACCTGAGCAACGGGCCATTGTTGCGTGCGTTGCTGGTGGATCTGGCCGATGGCGGGCAGCGCTTGCTGCTGGTCGCGCATCACCTGGTGATCGACGGCGTGTCGTGGCGCGTGCTGCTGGAAGACCTGCAAGCCGCCTACACCCAGGCCCTGAGCGGCGCGGCGAGTGCCTTGCCGGGCAAGACCAGTTCGTATCAGCAGTGGGTCGCACGCCTGCAAGGGCACCTGCCGACCTTCGCTGAAAGCCTTGATTACTGGCAGGCGCAACTGCGTGACGCACCGCGTGCCGAACTGCCTTGCGAGCGTCCTGACGGCACACTGGAAAACCGTTTCGAAGACAAGGTCGAGCTCAAGCTCAGCGCCGAACAGACCCGCAAGTTGCTGCAACAGGCGCCGGCGGCCTATCGCACCCAGGTCAACGACCTGCTGCTGACCGCGCTGGCCCGCGTGGTCTGCCGCTGGAGCGGCCAGGCCAGCACCCTGATTCAACTGGAAGGTCATGGTCGCGAAGACCTGTTCGATGACATCGACCTGACTCGCACCCTTGGCTGGTTCACCAGCCTGTTTCCGGTCAATCTTCGCCCGGCGGACAACCTCGGCGCTTCGATCAAAGCCATCAAGGAACAACTGCGCGCCGTGCCGGACAAAGGCCTGAGCTACGGCGCACTGCGTTATCTGGCGGATGCGCAAACGGCAGCAGCGCTGAACAGCGACGTCAAACCGCGTATCACCTTCAACTACCTCGGCCAGTTCGACCGCCAGTTCGATGAGGCAGCCCTGTTTGTGCCGTCCGGCGAGGGTGGCGGTGCGGCGCAGGATCCTTCGGCGCCGCTGGCCAACTGGCTGACGGTCGAAGGCCAGGTGTACGGCGGCGAGCTGGCGCTGAACTGGGGCTTCAGCCGTGAGATGTTCGACACGGCGACCGTGCAGCAACTGGCGGACCAATACGCCCTTGAACTCAATGCCCTGATCGACCATTGCTGTGCGCTTGAAGCGCCGCAAGCGACACCGTCGGACTTCCCGCTGGCGCAGGTGACACAGGCGCTACTCGATGCGCTGCCGGTGCCGGCCGGTGAGCTGGACGATCTCTATCCGCTGTCGCCGATGCAGCAGGGGCTGCTGTTCCATACCCTCTACGAGCAAGCAGCGGGCGAGTACATCAACCAGATGCGCGTCGACGTTCAAGGTATCGATCCGCAACGTTTCCGCGATGCGTGGCAAGCCACCGTCGATGCCCAGGACATCCTGCGCAGCGGGTTTGTCTGGCAGGGCGAGCTGGCCGAGCCGGTGCAAATCGTCCACAAGCAGGTGCAGTTGCCGTTCACCACGCTGGACTGGCGCACCCGTGACGATCAGCCGCAAGCCCTCGCGGCGCTGGCCGATGCCGAGCGCCAACAAGGCTTCGACCTGACCTGCGCGCCGCTGCTGCGTCTGGTGCTGGTGCAGACCGGCGCCGAGCAGTGGCACCTGATCTACACCCATCACCACATCCTGATGGATGGCTGGAGCAACTCGCAGTTGCTCGGCGAAGTGCTGCAGCGCTACAGCGGGCAGATTCCGGCGAATGCCGGCGGACGCTATCGCGACTACATTGCCTGGCTGCAACGTCAGGATGCTCAACTGAGCGAAAACTTCTGGGGCGAGCAACTGGCTGCCCTGCAAGAACCGACCCGTCTGGCCCGCGTGGCCGCGACCAGCGACAGCCAGAGCGGTCACGGCGATCACTTCCAGACCCTCGACGTGGCGCACACCCGTATGCTGGAAACCTTCGCCCGCCAACAGAAAGTCACCGTCAACACCCTGATCCAGGCCGCGTGGCTGCTGTTGCTGCAACGCTACACCGGTCACGAGGCGGTGGCGTTCGGGGCCACGGTTGCCGGGCGTCCGGCGGACCTGCCGGGCATCGAACAGCAGGTCGGACTGTTCATCAATACCTTGCCGGTGATCGGTGCGCCGCGTCCCGATCAAAGCGTGGGCCACTGGCTGCAAGCCGTGCAGGCGCAAAACCTCGGCCTGCGCGATTTCGAGCACACGCCGCTGGCGGACATTCAGCGTTGGGCCGGGCAGGGCGGTGAAGCGCTGTTCGACAACATTCTGGTGTTCGAAAACTACCCGATTGCCCAGGCCCTGAAGCAAGGCGCCGATCAGGGCGTGGTGTTCGGCGAAGTCGCCAACCTGGAACAGACCCACTATGCGTTGAGCGTCGCCGTCACCCTCGGCGAACAACTGGCGCTGCACTACAGTTTCGATCGCGGCCATTTCGCCAGCGCTGCCATCGAAGGCATCAGTGCGCACTTGCTGCAATTGCTTGAGCAGTTTGCCGTGTCCGCCGAGCGCAGCCTCGGTGAAATCGCCCTGGCCGACGCTGGCGAACACGCCCGTCAACAGGCTGATAACCACCCGCAGCCGTACCCGGTGGACATCGCTGTGCACCAGCGGATCAGCGCCCTGGCCGCCGAGCGTCCGCAGCGCACCGCAGTGATTTTCAACGGTCAGCACTTCAGTTATGGCGAGATCGATCAGCGCGCCAATCAACTGGCCCACGCGCTGATTGCCCGCGGTGTCGGTGCCGAAACCCGGGTCGGCGTGGCCTTGCCGCGCAGCGAAGCGGTGATCGTCGCCTTGCTGGCCGTACTCAAGGCGGGCGGTGCCTATGTGCCGCTGGACACCAGTTATCCGCGCGAGCGTCTGGCGTACCTGATCGAGGATTCGGGGCTGGCGTTGCTGATCAGCGATTCGTCGGTGTCGGCGCAATTGCCGGTCGCCGAATCGGTGCCGGTGCTGGAACTGGATCGCCTCGACTTGCGCGAGTGGCCGATCAAGGCACCGCAGGTGCAGCTCGATCCGGACAACCTCGCCTACGTGATCTACACCTCCGGTTCCACCGGCAATCCGAAGGGTGTCAGCGTTGCCCACGGCCCGTTGGCGATGCACTGCCAGGCCATCGGTCAGCGTTATGAAATGCGTGACAGCGACTGCGAATTCCACTTCATGTCGTTCGCCTTCGACGGTGCCCACGAGCGCTGGCTGACCAGCCTGACCCACGGTGCCTCGCTGCTGATCCGCGACGACACGCTGTGGACCCCGGAACAGACTTACAACGCGATGCGCGAACACGGTGTGACCGTGGTTGCGTTCCCGCCGGTGTACTTGCAACAACTGGCCGAACATGCCGAACGCGAGGGCAACCCACCCAAGGTGCGCATCTACTGCTTCGGCGGTGACGCGGTGCCGAGCGCCAGTTTCGAACGGGTCAAACGCGCCCTCGATCCGGACTACATCATCAACGGTTACGGGCCGACCGAAACCGTGGTCACGCCGCTGATCTGGAAGGCCGGTCGCGAAGTGCCGTGCGGTGCGGCCTACGCGCCGATCGGCAGCCGTATCGGTGACCGCAGCGCGTACGTGCTCGACGCCGATCTGAACCTGTTGCCGCAAGGCATGGCTGGTGAGTTGTACCTCGGCGGCACGGGTCTGGCGCGTGGTTATCTCAACCGTCCGGGGCTGACGGCCGAGCGTTTTGTCGCGGATCCGTTCAGCCACACCGGTGGCTTGCTGTACCGCACCGGCGACCTGGTGCGCCAGCGTGCCGACGGTACGTTCGACTACCTGGATCGCATCGACAATCAGGTGAAGATCCGTGGTTTCCGGATCGAACTGGGGGAAATCGAAGCCTGCCTGCAAGCCCTCGACGGCGTGCGGGAAGCAGTGGTCGTGGCGCAGGAAGGCAGCGCCGGCAGCGGCAAGCGTCTGGTGGCCTACGTGGTCGGTGATTCGGCCCGCGAAGATTTCGCCGAAGACCTGCGTGAGCAACTCAAAGCCACACTGCCGGCGCATATGGTGCCGGCCTACGTGCTGCGTCTGGAACGCATGCCGCTGACGCCGAACGGCAAACTCGACCGCAAGAACCTGCCGAAACCGGATGTCAGCCAACTGCAACAAGCCTACGTCGCGCCGCAAACCGTGCTGGAGCAGCAACTGGCGACGATCTGGCAGGACGTGCTGAAACTTCAGCAGGTGGGTGTCAGCGACAACTTCTTTGAGTTGGGTGGTGATTCGATCATCTCGATCCAGGTGGTCAGCCGTGCGCGGCAGGCCGGGATCCGCTTCACTCCGAAAGACTTGTTCCAGCACCAGACCATCGCCGCACTGGCGGCAGTGGCCAAAGTGGGCGAACAGGCGCAAGCCATCGATCAGGGCCCGGTGACTGGCGCGCTGCCGTTGCTGGCGGTGCAACAGGCCTTCTTCGAACAGGACATCCCTGAGCGTCAGCACTGGAACCAGGCCGTGATGCTCAAGCCGACCCAGCCGTTGCAGGCGGCGGCACTGGAGCAGGCGCTGGAGGCGCTGGTCGCGCACCACGATGGCTTGCGCCTGAGTTTCGTCGAGCAGGCCGATGGCTGGCACGCCGAGTACCGTGGCATCGACAACCGCAGCGACGCTCTGCTGTGGAATGTCGATGTGGTCGATGCCGCTGCGCTGGAAGCAGTGGCCAACGAGGCGCAACGCAGCCTCGATCTGCAAGCCGGGCCGCTGCTGCGTGCAGTGCTGGCGAACCTCGACGACGGCAGCCAGCGGTTGTTGCTGGCGATCCATCACCTGGTGGTGGACGGCGTGTCGTGGCGGATTCTGTTCGATGATTTGCAAAGCGCCTACCGGCAGATCGCGGCGGGCGAGCCCCTGCAATTGCCGGCCAAAACCAGCGCTGCCAAGGCCTGGGCCGAGCACTTGCAAACCTACGCCCGCAGCAGTGAGCTGCGTTCCGAACTGGCGTACTGGCAGGAGCAGCTCCAGGGCGCCGATGTCGCGCTGCCGCTGGACAACGCCGACGGGGGGCTGCAAAACCGTCACGCGCTGACCGTGCGCACCCGCCTGGACAAGGCCCTGACCCGTCAGTTGCTGCAGGACGCTCCGGCGGCCTATCGCACTCAGGTCAATGACCTGCTGCTGACCGCACTGGCCCGCGTGATGGTGCGCTGGACCGGCGCCGACAGTGCGCTGATTCAACTCGAAGGCCATGGCCGTGAAGAGCTGTTCGACAGCATCGACCTGACCCGTACCGTGGGCTGGTTCACCACCGTGTACCCGGCCAGACTGACGCCGGTTGCAGAGCTTGGCGCGTCGCTGAAACAGATCAAGGAACAACTGCGAGCGATCCCCAACAAGGGCATCGGTTTTGGAGCGCTGGCGTATCTGGGCGAGGAGGCTGATCGCGTTGCTCTCGCGCAGCTGCCGGTACCGCGCCTGACCTTCAACTACCTGGGCCAGTTCGACGGCAGCTTCGACGCCGCCGATGGCGCGCTGTTCGTACCGTCCAGCGAAGCGGCGGGCGATGAGCTGGATGCCAATGCGCCGCTGGCCAACCAGTTGGCGCTCAACGGCCAGGTGTATGGCGGCGAACTGAACCTGGGCTGGACGTTCAGCCACGAGATGTTCGATGAAGCAACGATTCAGCGTCTGGCCGATGATTACGCCCAGGAACTGCAAGCGCTGATCGCGCACTGCTGCCAGGCCGAGCATCACGGTGTCACGCCGTCGGACTTCCCGCTGGCACGCTTGAGCCAGGCTCAACTGGACGGCTTGCCGCTGGCGCCGCAATTGATCGAAGACGTTTACCCGCTGTCGCCGATGCAGCAGGGCATGCTGTTCCACGCGGTGTATGAAGAGTCCACCGGCAACTACATCAACCAGATGCGCCTGGACGTCGAAGGCCTCGATCCCGAGCGTTTCCATCAGGCCTGGCAGGCCGCCGTCGATGCGCACGACATTCTGCGTACGCGGTTCGTCTGGCAGGGCGAGCTGGATGCGCCGGTGCAAGTGGTCAGCAAGCACGCGCAAATGCCTTACAGCCTGCACGATTGGCGTGCACAACCGCATCTGGAAGACGCGTTGCAGACTCTGGCCGACGCCGAGCGTCAGAGCCTGGACCTGAATGCATCGACCCTGCTGCGTCTGGTGATCGTGCGTATCGATGACCAGCGTCATCACTTGATCTACACCAACCACCACATCCTGATGGATGGCTGGAGCAACTCGCAGTTGCTCGGCGAAGTGCTGCAACGCTACAGCGGCAAGTTCAGTGCGACACACGCGGGTCGCTACGGCGATTACATCGGCTGGTTGCAGCGTCAGGATGCGGCGGCGAGCGAAGCGTTCTGGCTGCCGGCGTTGCGCACGCTGGACGAGCCGACGCGCCTGGCTCACGCCATCGCCCGGCCGAAAGATGCACCGGCGGTGCAAGGCTACGGCGACCATTATCGCGTGCTGGACAGCGAGCAAACTGCGCGTCTGGGTGAGTTTGCCCGTGCCTCCAAAGTCACCGTCAACACCCTCGTCCAGGCGGCATGGCTGCTGGTGCTGCAACGCTACACCGGCAAGGCCAGCGTCGCGTTCGGCGCCACCGTGGCGGGGCGTCCGGCGGACTTGCCGGGGATCGAGCAACAGATCGGTCTGTTCATCAACACCTTGCCGGTGATCGCCAGCCCACGGCCCGAGCAATCGCTCGGCAGCTGGTTGCAAGCGGTGCAGGCGCAAAACCTCGCGCTGCGCGAGTTCGAACACACCGCGCTGTTCGATATCCAGCGCTGGGCCGGGCAGGGCGGTGAAGCGCTGTTCGACAACATTCTGGTGTTCGAAAACTACCCGATTGCCCAGGCGCTGGAGCAGGGTGCTCCGCAAGGTCTGCGCTTCGGCCCGGTGGCCAACCACGAACAGACCAACTACCCGCTGACCCTGGGCGTAAGCCTGGAAGGCACGCTGGAAGTGCATTACAGCTTTGACCGCGAGCACTTTGCCGACGCCACCGTCGAGCAACTGGGCGCTCAGTTGAACCACGTGCTGATGCAGATGGCCGCCGGTTCCGACCAACGTTGCCTGGGCGACCTGCAACTGCTCGACGCGGCTGCACGGGAGCTGGCGCTCAATGATTGGGGCTATTGCGCAGGGCACTACCCAACTGCGCTGCACGTGCATCAATTGTTCGAACAGCAAGTGCAAAGGGCGCCGGATCGGGTCGCGCTGTACTTTGCCGATCAGCGTCTGACCTACGCCGAACTCAACCAGCAGGCCAACCGCCTGGCGCACACCTTGCGTCAGCGCGGCGTCGGTCCTGACGTGCTGGTGGGGATCGCGGTCGAGCGTTCGCTGGAGATGATCATCAGCCTGCTGGCGGTGCTCAAGGCCGGCGGCGCGTACGTGCCGCTGGACCCGCAATACCCGAGTGATCGCCTGACCTGCATGATCGAAGACAGCGGTCTGCTGCTGTTGCTGAGCCAGAGCCATTTGCTGGAGCGTCTGCCGCAGGTTGCAGGCGTCGAGGTGCTGTGTGTTGATCGTCAACCGGAGCAGCTCGAAAGCGCTGATCTGCCGAACCTGACCCAGGCCGATAACCTCGCGTACGTGATGTTCACCTCGGGCTCCACCGGACGTCCGAAAGGCGTGGGGATCAATCAGGCCTCGCTGACCAAGCACGCCTACGTGACCGTGGACCTGATGGCGTTGACCGCCCGGGACTGCGTGCTGCAATTCTCGACGTTCAACTTCGACGGTTTCGTCGAGCAGCTGTACCCGGCGCTGATTACCGGTGCTTCGGTTGTGCTGCGCGGCACCGAGATATGGGACAGCGAAACCCTTTACCGCGAGATGCTCGACAAGCGCATCAGCGTGATCGACCTGACCACCGCCTATTGGGGCATGCTGGCCAAGGACTTCGCCGAAGTCGGCCCGCGTGACTACGGCGTGCTGCGTCAGGTGCATGCCGGCGGTGAAGCGATGCCGCCCGAAGGCATGGCGGCCTGGAACAAGGCCGGTCTGGCCCACGTTCGTTTGCTCAACACCTACGGCCCGACCGAAGCCACCGTGACCGCCACGTCGCTGGACTGCGGCGACTACGTGACCGGTGCCGAGCCGACGCCATCGACCTTGCCGATCGGTTCGGCGTTGCCGGGCCGTTCCATCTACCTGCTGGATATCGCGGGCCAACTGGTGCCGGTGGGCGCGGTGGGCGAGCTGATGATCGGCGGCGAATTGCTCGCTCGCGGTTATTTCAACCGTCCGGACCTGAGTGCCGAGCGCTTCATGCCGGACCCGTTCTCGGTGCAGCCGGGGGCACGTCTGTATCGCACCGGTGACCTGGCGCGGTTCCGTGCCGACGGGGTGATCGAGTACATCGGTCGTGTCGACCATCAGGTGAAGATTCGCGGTTTCCGTATCGAACTGGGTGAAATCGAAGCGCGTCTGCTGGATGCCCGGACCGTCCGCGAAACGCTGGTGATGGCGGTGGCCGGGCCGAGCGGTCAGCAACTGGTGGCTTACGTGGTGCCGAGCAACGCCGAACCGGTCATGGCCGACAGCGATCTGCAAAACGAACTGCGCCGTGCATTGCGCGAGCAGCTTCAGCAAACCCTGCCGGACTACATGGTGCCGACGCACCTGTTGTTCCTGGCGAAAATGCCGCTGTCGCCCAACGGCAAACTTGATCGTCATGCGTTGCCGAAACCCGATGCGGCGCAAGCGCAGCAGGATTATCTGCCCGCTACCAATGCCGCCGAGCAAACGCTGGTGGACATCTGGCAAGCGGTGCTGGGCCTGGCGCAAATTGGTGTGACCGACAACTTCTTCGAGCTGGGCGGTGACTCGATCGTCTCGATTCAAGTGGTCAGCCGCGCCCGTCAGGCCGGGATTCATTTCAGTCCGAAAGACCTGTTCCAGCACCAGACCATTCAAGGTCTGGCCAGTGTCGCGCGGGTCGGCGAGGGCGGTTTTGTCATCGACCAGTCGCCGGTCACCGGTGCATCGCTGTTGCTGCCGGCGCAGTTGCAGTTCTTCGAAGAAGGCGTGGCCGAGCCGCATCACTGGAACCAGTCGGTGCTGCTCAACACCTCGCAGACCCTGGACGCCGGGCATCTGAAAGCCGCCCTCGATGCGTTGATCGAACACCACGACGCGCTACGCTTGTCGTTTGCGTCTGTCGACGGTCAATGGATCGCGCAACACCGTGCAGTCGGCGAGCAGGCGGATGATCTGCTGTGGCAATCCCGGGTTGCTGATGCCGCCGAACTCGAAGCGCTGGGCCTTGAAGCACAGCGCAGCCTCGCCCTTGGCGGCCCGTTGTTGCGTGCCGTGCTGGCGACGCTGGCGGACGGCACTCAGCGGCTGTTGCTGGTGATTCATCACCTGGTGGTCGACGGCGTTTCGTGGCGTGTTCTGCTGGAAGACCTGCAAGGGCTTTACCAGCAAATCAGCAACGCTCAGGCGGTGAAACTGCCGGCCCGGACCAGCGCGTTCAAAACCTGGGCCGAGCGCCTGCAGGCTTATGCGAGCAGTGAAGCGCTGCTGGCCGAGCAACCTTACTGGCTCGAACAGCTGCAAAACGTGTCCAGCCAGTTGCCGATGGATCACGCCGACGGCAGCTTGCAGAGCCGTCATGAACACACGGTGCAGACCCGACTCGGTGCGGATCTGACCCGGCAACTGCTGCATGACGCGCCAGCAGCCTACCGCACCCAGGTCAACGACCTGTTGCTGACGGCACTGGCACGGGTGATCAGCCGTTGGACCGGCGAGGATTCCACGCTGATTCAGCTCGAAGGTCATGGCCGCGAAGACTTGTTCGCAGATATCGACCTGAGCCGCAGCGTTGGCTGGTTCACCAGCCTGTTCCCGGTCAAGCTGACCGTCAGCGCAGAAATCGGCTCTTCGCTCAAAGCGGTGAAGGAACAACTGCGCGCCATCCCGAACAAAGGCATCGGCTTCGGTGTGTTGCGTTATCTGGGCAGCGACGCGGTACGCGAAACCCTGCGTGCCTTGCCGCAACCGGCGATCACCTTCAACTACCTCGGGCAGTTCGACAGCAGCTTCGACGCGGGGCAGGCAGCCCTGTTCACGCCATCCAGTGAAGCACGCGGTGCGGAGCAGAGCCTGGACGCCTTGCTCAGCAGTCCGTTGACCCTCAACGGCGGCATTTACGGTGGCGAATTCAGCCTCGGTTGGACCTTCAGTGAACGAATGTTCGAGCGCGGCACCGTGCAGGCCCTGGCCGATGATTACGCCCAGGAACTGGCGGCGCTGATCGAACATTGCTGCCGCGACGGCGTGCACGGTGTGACGCCGTCGGACTTCCCGCTGGCGCCGCTGAGCCAGGCACAACTCGATGGCTTGCCGCTGCCGGCGTCGTTGATCGAAGACATCTACCCGCTGTCGCCGATGCAGCAAGGCATGCTGTTCCACACGCTGTACGAGGAAGAGGCGGGCGATTACATCAACCAGACCCGCGCCGATGTGCAGGGCCTGGATGTCGAGCGCTTCCGTGCCGCCTGGCAGGCGGCGTTGCAGGCACATGACGTGCTGCGCAGTGGTTTCCTGTGGCAGGGCGAGCGTCCGGTGCAAGTGGTGCACAAACAGGTCGAGCTGCCGTTCAGCGTGCAGGACTGGCGTGGTCGCCGCGACTATCAGGCCGATCTCGACGCACTGGCCGCGCAGGAGCGCAAACGGGGCTTCGAACTGACCGCCGCGCCGTTGCTGCGCCTGTGTCTGGTGCGCATCGACGAAGACACCTATCACCTGATCTACACCAACCATCACATCCTGATGGATGGCTGGGGCAACTCGCAGTTGATGGGCGAAGTGCTGCACCGCTACAGCGGCCAGCCGCTGGCGCAATCGGTGGGGCGTTATCGCGACTACATCGCCTGGCTGCAACGTCAGGACGGCAGCGTCAGCGAGTCTTTCTGGAAAACCCAGTTGGCCGACCTGCAAGAGCCGACCCGACTGACCCAGGCCATCGCCCGTCGTGATGACCTGATGGCCGTCGCGGGGTATGCCGATCATCAGCGCGTCATGAACGCCGCTGCGACCCGGCAACTGGCCGAGTTCGCCCGCGAGCAGAAAGTCACCCTCAACACCCTGGTGCAAGCGGCGTGGCTGCTGTTGCTGCAACGCTACAGCGGTCAGGACACGGTCGCATTCGGCGCGACGGTGGCCGGGCGTCCGGCGGATCTCAAAGGCATCGAGCAGCAGATCGGGCTGTTCATCAACACCTTGCCGGTGATCGGCACCCCGCGTGCCGAGCAGAGTGTCGGCCAGTGGCTGCACACCGTGCAGACGCAAAACCTGAGCCTGCGCGAGCACGAACATACGCCGCTGTTCGAGATCCAGCGCTGGGCCGGCAAGGGCGGCGACGCCCTGTTCGACAGCATTCTGGTGTTCGAGAACTACCCGGTGTCCGAGGCCATGCAACAAGGTGCGCCGGCCGGATTGCGCTTCACCGACGTCACCAACCACGAGCAGACCAACTACCCGTTGACCCTCGCCGTGAGCATGGGCGACACCCTGTCGCTGCACTTCAGCTACGGCCGTGCACACTTCGCCGAAGTCGACATTGCGCGACTGGGCGAGCACTTGCACAACCTGCTGACGCAGATGATGCAGGGCGGCGCCCTGGCGTTGGGCCAACTGGAATTGCTTTCCAGCGAGGAGCAACAGCAGCAGGTCGAACAATGGAACGCGACGGCCACGCAATATCCGCTGTCGCGCAGCGTACATTCGCTGATCGAAGATCAGGTGCGCGCCACCCCGGACGCGCTGGCGCTGGTGTTCGGCGAACAACGTCTGACCTACGCCCAGCTCAACGCCCGCGCCAACCAGTTGGCAGCGGTGTTGATCGAACACGGTGTCGGCCCGGAAGTGCTGGTCGGCATTTCGGTCGAGCGTTCGCTGGAAATGGTTGTCGGCCTGCTGGCGATTCTCAAGGCGGGCGGCGCGTATCTGCCGCTGGACCCTGAGTACCCGCAGGATCGTCTGGCCTACATGTTCGAGGACAGCGGCATCGCTTTGCTGCTGACCCAAAGCCATCTGCTGGCGCAACTGCCGGTTCCGGCGGGGCTGCGCAGTCTGGTGCTGGATCAGGACGGTGACTGGCTGGAAGGTCGCAGCGAAGCCAATCCGGAGCTGAACCTCGATCCGGAAAACCTCGCCTACGTGATCTACACCTCCGGCTCGACCGGCAAACCGAAAGGCGCGGGCAACCGCCACTCGGCGCTGGTCAACCGCTTGTGCTGGATGCAACAGGCTTACCAACTGACAGCCGATGACAGCGTGCTGCAAAAGACCCCGTTCAGCTTCGACGTGTCAGTGTGGGAGTTCTTCTGGCCGTTGATGACCGGCTCTTCGTTGGTGGTCGCAGCTCCGGGCGTGCACCGTGATCCGGCGCAACTGATTCAGGTGATCACTGAGCAACGCATCACCACGCTGCACTTCGTGCCGTCGATGTTGCAGGCATTCCTGCAGGATCCGGCGGTGTCCGACTGCACGAGCCTGACCCGGATCGTGTGCAGCGGTGAAGCGTTGCAGGTCGACGCGCAGCAGCAGGTGTTCGCCAAACTGCCGAACGCGGGGCTGTTCAACCTCTACGGCCCGACCGAAGCAGCGATCGACGTGACTCACTGGACGTGCCGCGACGAAGGCCGCGACAGCGTGCCGATCGGTCAGCCGATTGCGAATCTGAGCACCTACATCCTCGACAACAGCCTGGCGCCGTTGCCTGTCGGCGTGATCGGCGAGTTGTACCTGGGCGGCGAAGGTCTGGCCCGTGGTTATCACCGTCGTCCGGCGCTGACCGCCGAGCGTTTCGTCACCAGCCCGTTCGGTGACGGTCAGCGCCTGTACCGCACCGGCGACCTGGCGCGCTATCGCGCTGACGGCGTGATCGAGTACGCCGGGCGCATGGACCATCAGGTGAAGATCCGTGGTCTGCGTATCGAACTGGGCGAAATCGAAGCCCGTCTGGCCGAGCACGATGAGGTGCGCGAGACCGTGGTCATCGCCCAGGACGGCTCGTTGCTGGTGGGTTATGTGGTGCCGAACGACGCCCGTCTGGTGGATGCCGACGAGGCCAGTCGCAGCGATCTGTTCCAGCGTCTTAAAGAACACCTCGCCCGGAACGTTCCTGACTATATGGTTCCGCTGCACTGGGTGCTGCTGGCGAAAATGCCGGTCAGCCCGAACGGCAAACTCGAACGCAAGGCTCTGCCCAAGTTCGATGCCAGCCAGGCGCAGCAGGCCTTTGTCGCGCCGTCCACTGAACTGCAACAACAAGTGGCGGCCATCTGGCAGGACGTGCTGCAACTGGAGCGCATCGGCCTCAACGACAACTTCTTCGAACTGGGCGGCCACTCCTTGCTGGCCGTCACCGTGGTTTCGCGCCTGCAACTGGAACTGGGCCTGAAGCTGACACCGCAATTGATTTTCCAGCACCCCGCGCTTGGCGATTTCGTCAGCCAGCTGGACGCCGCCGATGAGCAAGTCGATATGTTGAAACTGAGCAAGCTGGAATCCCTGCTTGATGAAATGGAGGAGGCTTGATGGATAGGAATGTCGCACTGAAGATTGCCAGGCGGTTTATTTGTCTGCCCCTGGAAAAGCGCACGCTCTATCTTGAAAAGATGCTCCAGGAAGGGGTTTCCCCCGCGAACCTGCCGATCCCGCAGACCCGCGAGGAATTCACCGCGATCCCGTTGTCGTTCGCTCAGGACCGGCAATGGTTTGTCTGGCAGATGGACCCGCACAGTGCGGCCTACAACATTCCGACCGCGCTGCAGTTGCGCGGCACCCTCGACGTGCCGGCGCTGGAGCGTGCGTTCAACGCCGTGATCGCCCGTCACGACAGCCTGCGCACCACCTTCGGTCAGGACGACGAAGGCGCGGTGCAGGTGATTCACGCACAACTGCCGCTGACCATCGCGGTGGATGCGCTGGATAGCGCGGCGGACCCGGCGCAGCGCGAGCAGCAGATTCAGGCCTACATCAACGAACAGTTGCACCTCCCGTTCGATCTGCAGACCGGCCCGCTGATGCGCGCCAGCCTGCTGCGTCTGGCGGATGACGATCATGTATTGGCGGTCACCGTGCACCACATTGCGGCCGATGGCTGGTCGATGCGGGTCATGGTCGAAGAACTGGTGCAGCTGTATTCCGGTTATGCACAGGGGCGCGATGTCAGCCTCGCCGAATTGTCGATCCAGTACGCCGACTACGCCATCTGGCAGCGGCACTGGATGGAGGCGGGCGAGCGGGCGCGGCAACTGGCTTACTGGCAGCAACAACTGGGCAGCGACCATTCGGTGCTGCAACTGCCGACCGATTTTCCTCGACCGTCGGTGCAGAGCTTCCGTGGCCAGCGGCTCGATGTGAGCCTCGACAGCCAATTGGCTGCCGGTTTGAAAACCCTTGCCCAGCGCGAAGGCATGACCGTGTTCATGGTCTTGCTGGCCTCGTTCCAGGCCTTGTTGCACCGCTACAGCGGCCAGAACGAAATCAGCGTCGGCGTGCCCAACGCCAACCGCAACCGGGTCGAGACCGAGCGCCTGATCGGCTTCTTCGTCAACACTCAGGTGCTCAAGGCACGCATTGACCCGCAAGCGAGTTTTCGCAGCCTGCTGCAACAGGTCAAACAATCGGCGATGGGCGCACAAGCGCATCAGGAGCTGCCGTTCGAACAATTGGTGGAAGCCCTGCAACCGGAACGCAGCCTGAGCCACAGCCCGCTGTTCCAGGTGATGTTCAACCACCAGAACCTCGCGACCGGCGAGTCGCAGCAAGGCGCGCGTCTGCCAGGGCTGCAAATCGATCCGCTGAGCATGGCCAGCCAGACCGCCCAGTTTGACCTGAGCCTGGACACCTTCGAGACCCCGCAAGGCCTTGGCGCTCAACTGACCTTTGCCACCGATCTGTTCAGCGCCGCGACCATCGAACGCATGGCCGCGCATTGGCAAAACCTGTTGGCAGCGGTTGTGGCCGACGCGAGTTGCTCGCTGGCCGAACTGGTGTTGCTCGACGCCGCAGAACGCAACGTGATTGTCGAAGGCTGGAACGCCACCGCCACCGAATACCCGCTGTCGCGCAGCGTGCATTCGCTGATCGAAGATCAGGTGCGCGCCACACCGGATGCATTGGCGCTGGTGTTTGGCGAACAACGCCTGACCTACGCCCAGCTCAACGCCCGCGCCAACCAGTTGGCAGATGTGTTGATCGAACAGGGTGTTGGCCCGGAAGTGCTGGTCGGCATTTCGGTTGAGCGCTCGCTGGAAATGGTTGTCGGCCTGCTGGCGATTCTCAAGGCCGGCGGTGCCTATCTGCCGCTGGATCCTGAATATCCGCAGGATCGTCTGGCCTACATGTTCGAGGACAGCGGCATTGCCTTGCTGTTGACTCAAAGCCATCTGCTGGCGCAACTGCCGGTTCCGGCGGGGCTGCGCAGTCTGGTGCTGGATCAGGACGGTGACTGGCTGGAAGGTCGCAGCGAAGCCAATCCGGAGCTGAACCTCGATCCGGAAAACCTCGCCTACGTGATCTACACCTCCGGCTCGACCGGCAAACCGAAAGGCGCGGGCAACCGTCATTCGGCGCTGGTCAACCGCTTGTGCTGGATGCAGCAGGCCTATCAGCTGACGGCTGACGACAGCGTGCTGCAAAAGACCCCGTTCAGCTTCGACGTGTCGGTGTGGGAATTCTTCTGGCCGTTGATGACCGGCTCTTCGTTGGTGGTGGCGGCTCCGGGCGCGCACCGTGATCCGGCGCAACTGATTCAGGTGATCACCGAACAATGCATCACCACGCTGCACTTTGTGCCGTCGATGTTGCAGGCGTTCCTGCAAGACCCGGCGGTGTCCGACTGCACCAGCCTGACCCGGATCGTGTGCAGCGGCGAAGCCTTGCAGGTCGATGCGCAGCAACAGGTGTTTGCCAAGTTGCCGAACGCCGGGCTGTTCAACCTGTATGGCCCGACCGAAGCAGCAATCGACGTCACCCATTGGACTTGCCGCGACGAAGGCCGCGACAGCGTGCCGATCGGTCAGCCCATCGCGAATCTGAGCACCTACATCCTCGACAACAGCCTGGCGCCGTTGCCGGTCGGCGTGATCGGTGAGTTGTACCTGGGCGGCGAAGGCCTGGCTCGGGGTTACCACCGTCGTCCGGCGCTGACCGCCGAGCGTTTCGTCACCAGTCCGTTCGGTGACGGCCAGCGCCTGTACCGCACCGGCGACCTGGCACGCTATCGCGCTGACGGCGTGATCGAGTACGCCGGGCGCATGGACCATCAGGTGAAGATCCGTGGTCTGCGTATCGAACTGGGCGAAATCGAAGCCCGTCTGGCCGAGCACGATGAGGTGCGCGAGACCGTGGTCATCGCCCAGGACGGTTCGTTGCTGGTGGCCTACGTGGTGCCCGACGACGAAGCGCTGTTGAGTGCCGATGACGCCACGCGCAGCGCGAAAAACCTCGAACTCAAGGCGCATCTGGGGCAGAGCCTGCCGGAGTTCATGGTGCCTCAGCACTGGGTCTGGCTGGAGAAAATGCCGGTCAGCCCCAACGGCAAACTCGAACGCAAGGCGTTGCCGAAGTTTGACGCCAGCACCCTGCAAAACACCTTTGTCGCGCCGCAGACCGAGCTGCAAAAACACGTCGCGGCGATCTGGCAGGACGTGCTCAAGCTTGAGCGCGTCGGCCTGACCGACAACTTCTTCGAACTGGGCGGCCATTCGCTGCTGGTAACCCAGGTGGTCTCGCGCATCCGCCGCACGCTGGATATTCAGGTGCCGCTGCGCACGCTGTTCGAACACAGCAGCCTGGAAGCCTTTGTCCGCGTCCTCGATGCCGATCAACAGACCACGCAAACCCCGATTCCACAGGTCGGCCGCGAGCAACCGCTGGCGCTGTCCTACGCCCAGGAGCGTCAATGGTTCCTGTGGCAGATGGACCCGCAAAGCGCTGCGTACAACATTCCTACTGCGCTGCGCCTGCGCGGCGAACTCGATCGTGCGGCTCTGGAGCAAAGCTTCCAGGCGCTGATCCAGCGCCACGAAAGCCTGCGCACGGCGTTTGTCGATACCGACGGGCGTGTGCAGCAAGTGATCCGGCCGAGCGGGCAGGTCGCGTTGCACGAGCAGACCCTGACCAACGCCACGGATGAGCAGATCCAAGCCTTCGTCGAACAACAGACCCGGCAGGCGTTCGATCTGTTGGCGGGCGAGTTGCTGCGAGTAGCCTTGTTGCGCATCAGCGACACCGACCATGTGCTGGTGCTGACCCTGCACCACATCGTCTCCGATGGCTGGTCGATGCAGGTGATGATCGAAGACCTGATCGCCTGTTATGCCGCGTTCAGTCAGGGCCGCACGGCCGAGTTGCCGGCACTGGCGGTGCAGTACGCCGATTACGCGGTGTGGCAGCGCGAGTGGATGGACAACGGCGAGCGCGAGCGCCAGCTGACGTACTGGAAATCTCAACTGGGCAGCGAACAACCGCTGCTGGAAATGCCGGCCGACCATCCACGTCCCGCCGTGCAGAGCTTTCGCGGCGCACGTCTGAACGTGACCATCGAACCGGCGCTGGGTGACGCACTCAAGGCGCTGGCACGGCGTGAAGGCGTGACCGTGTTCATGTTGCTGCTGGCCTCGTTCCAGACCCTGTTGCACCGTTACAGCGGTCAGTCGGATATCCGTGTCGGGGTGCCGATTGCCAACCGCAATCGTCTGGAAATCGAGCGACTGATCGGCTTCTTCGTCAACACCCAGGTGCTGCGTGCCGAGTTCGATCCGGCGCTGGATTTCGCCCGGTTGCTGCAGCAGGTCAAGCACACCGCGATTGCCGCGCAAATGCATCAGGACCTGCCGTTCGAGCAACTAGTCGATGCCTTGCAGCCTGAGCGTAATCTGAGCCACAGCCCGTTGTTCCAGGCGATGTTCAACCATCGCACCGAAGCCGAATCCGATCTGGTCGCGCAATTGCCGGGGCTGAACCTGCAAAGCCTGAGCTGGGAACACCGGACGGCGCAGTTCGATCTGGCGCTGGACACCGGCGACAGCCCGGAAGGCCTGGATGCGTCCTTTACCTTTGCCACCGATCTGTTCGAAGACAGCAGCATCCAGCGCCTCGCCGGGCATTGGCTGAACCTGCTCAAAGCCGTCGTGGCTGACGCGACACGTCCGCTGGCCGAACTGGTGCTGCTCGACAGCGCAGAACGCGAGCTGATTGTCGAAGGCTGGAACGCCACTGCCACCGAATACCCGCTGTCGCGCAGCGTGCATTCGCTGATCGAGGATCAGGTGCGCGCCACGCCGGAGGCTCTGGCGCTGGTGTTTGGAGAACAACGCCTGACCTACGCCCAGCTCAACGCCCGCGCCAACCAGTTGGCAGCGGTGTTGATCGAACACGGTGTCGGCCCGGAAGTGCTGGTCGGCATTTCGGTCGAGCGTTCGCTGGAAATGGTTGTCGGCCTGCTGGCGATTCTCAAGGCGGGCGGCGCGTATCTGCCGCTGGACCCTGAGTACCCGCAGGATCGTCTGGCCTACATGTTCGAGGACAGCGGCATCGCTTTGCTGCTGACCCAAAGCCATCTGCTGGCGCAACTGCCGGTTCCGGCGGGGCTGCGCAGTCTGGTGCTGGATCAGGACGGTGACTGGCTGGAAGGTCGCAGCGAAGCCAATCCGGAGCTGAACCTCGATCCGGAAAACCTCGCCTACGTGATCTACACCTCCGGCTCGACCGGCAAACCGAAAGGCGCGGGCAACCGTCATTCGGCGCTGGTCAACCGCTTGTGCTGGATGCAGCAGGCCTATCAGCTGACGGCTGACGACAGCGTGCTGCAAAAGACCCCGTTCAGCTTCGACGTGTCGGTGTGGGAGTTCTTCTGGCCGCTGATGACCGGTTCGTCGCTGGTGGTGGCTGCTCCGGGTGCACACCGGGATCCGGCGCAACTGATTCAGGTGATCACCGAACAGCGCATTACCACGCTGCACTTCGTACCGTCGATGTTGCAGGCGTTCCTGCAAGACCCGGCGGTGGGCGAGTGCAGCAGCCTGACGCGAATTGTGTGCAGCGGTGAAGCCTTGCAGGTCGATGCCCAGCAGCAGGTGTTCGCCAAGTTGCCGAACGCCGGTTTGTTCAACCTGTATGGCCCGACCGAAGCAGCGATCGACGTGACTCACTGGACCTGCCGCGATGAAGGTCGTGACAGCGTGCCGATCGGTCAGCCCATCGCGAATCTGAGCACCTACATCCTCGACAACAGCCTGGCGCCGTTGCCGGTCGGCGTGATCGGTGAGTTGTACCTGGGCGGCGAAGGCCTGGCCCGTGGTTATCACCGTCGTCCGGCGCTGACGGCAGAACGCTTTGTTACCAGCCCGTTCGGTGACGGCCAGCGCCTGTACCGCACCGGCGACCTGGCACGTTATCGCGCTGATGGCGTTATCGAGTACGCCGGGCGCATGGACCATCAGGTGAAGATCCGCGGTCTGCGAATCGAACTGGGCGAAATCGAAGCGCGTCTGGCCGAGCACGATGAGGTGCGCGAGACCGTGGTCATCGCCCAGGACGGTTCGTTGCTGGTGGGTTATGTGGTGCCGAACGACGAATCGATGCTGGAGGCGGACGATGATCGTCGTCAGGCCTTCCAGCGCCGTCTCAAGGTACACCTGAGCCAGAACCTGCCGGAGTACATGATCCCGCAACACTGGCTGTTGCTGGCGAAGATGCCGGTCAGCCCCAACGGCAAACTCGAACGCAAAGCCCTGCCGAAAGCCGACTTGAGTGTCAGCCAAAAAGCCTACAGCGCACCGACCAGTGAGATCGAGCAAGCGCTGGTGGCGATCTGGCAGAGCGTGCTGGGCCTGGAGCAGGTGGGTATTCACGACAACTTCTTTGAGCTGGGCGGGGATTCGATCATCTCGATCCAGGTGGTCAGCCGCGCCCGGCAAGCCGGGATTCATTTCAGTCCCAAGGATCTGTTCCTGCACCAGAACGTGCAGAGTCTGGCAGCGGTGGCCAAGGTCGGTGTTGCTGGCCCGAGCACCGATCAGGGCCCGGTGACGGGCGACAGTCCGTTGCTGCCGTTCCAGCACCTGTTCTTCGACAGCGCCATGGCCGAGCCGCATCACTGGAACCAGTCGGTGTTGCTCAAACCGCGCGAAACGCTGGATGCCGCCCACGTCGAGCAAGCGTTGCAGGCACTGCTGGTGCAGCACGATGCCTTGCGACTGGCGTTCAGCCAGTGTGATGGGCAGTGGTCAGCAACTCACCGTGCTCCGGGCGTCGAACCGCTGCTCTGGCAACACGCGGTGGCGGATGATGCCGCGCTGGAACAACTGGGCGAACAGGCGCAACGCAGCCTCGACCTGGAAAACGGCCCGTTGCTGCGGGCACTGCTGGCGACCCTCGCCGATGGCAGCCAGCGCTTGTTGTTGGTGATCCATCACCTGGCAGTCGACGGGGTGTCGTGGCGGATTTTGCTGGAAGACCTGCAACAGGCATATCAGCAGTTGCAGGCCGGTCAGGCACTCAAGTTGCCGGCCAAGACCAGCGCTGCGAAAGCCTGGGCGCAACGTCTGCAAAGCTACGCCGCCAGCCCGGCACTGCAAACGGAACTGGGCTTCTGGCAGGCGCAGTTGCAAGGCGCGAAGGTTGAACTGCCGCTGGATCATGCTGACGGTGCACTGCAAAACCGCTACGCCGCGAGCGTCGAAACCCGCCTCGACAAAGAGCAGACCCGCCGACTGCTGCAACAGGCACCGGCGGCGTATCGCACGCAGGTCAACGACCTGCTGCTGACCGCACTGGCACGGGTCATTTCCCGCTGGACCGCCAGCGAATCGACCCTGATTCAGCTCGAAGGTCACGGCCGTGAAGACCTGTTCGATGAACTGGATCTGAGCCGCACCGTGGGCTGGTTCACCAGCCTGTTCCCGGTCCGGTTGACCCCGACTGGCGACCTCGCCGGTTCGATCAAAGCGGTCAAGGAGCAACTGCGCGCGATTCCGGCCAAAGGCATCGGTTTCGGTGCGCTGCGTTATCTGGGCGACGACGCGGCGCGTCAGACCCTGCAAGCGTTGCCGATGCCGCGCATCACCTTCAACTATCTGGGGCAGTTCGATGCCGGTTTTGCTGACGATGGCGGTGCGTTGTTCAGCCCGGCCAACGAGTCGGCCGGCGCCGAGCAAAGCCCGTTGGCGGCGCTGGGTAACTGGCTGACGCTCAATGGTCAGGTGTATGGCGGCGAGTTGAGTGTTGGCTGGACGTTCAGTTCGCAGATGTTCGACACCGCGACCATTCAGGCGCTGGCCGATGCCTATGCGCAGGAACTGAAGGCATTGCTGGAGCATTGCTGCCAGCGCGACAGCCATGGCGTGACGCCGTCGGACTTCCCGCTGGCGCACCTGACTCAGGTGCAGCTCGATTCGCTGGCGCTGGCGCCGCAACAGATCGAAGACATCTATCCACTGTCACCGATGCAGCAGGGCATGTTGTTCCACACTCTGTACGAGCAACAGGCCGGCGATTACATCAATCAGATGTGCGTCGACGTTCAAGGCCTCGACATCGAACGCTTCCGTGCGGCGTGGCAAGACGCGCTGGATGCCCACGATGTGCTGCGCAGCAGCTTTGTCTGGGACGGTGAGTTCCAGCGTCCGGTGCAAGTCATCCACAAGCATCTGACCGTACCGTTCAGCGTGCTCGACTGGCGTGACCGCGCGGACCTGCCGCAGGCCATCGCCGCCCTGGCGCTGGCCGAACAGCAGCAAGGTTTCGAACTGGGCGCAGCGCCGTTGTTGCGCCTGCTGGTGGTGCGTACCGCTGCCGATGCCTGCCACTTGATCTACACCAGTCATCACATCCTGATGGACGGCTGGAGCAACTCGCAGTTGCTCGGCGAAGTGCTGCAACGCTACAGCGGCCAGCCACCGGCCGGCGGTGTGGGTCGTTATCGTGATTACATTCAGTGGCTGGCCCGACAGGACGCGCACGTCAGCGAAGCATTCTGGAACGCGCAACTGGCCGATCTGCAAGAGCCGACCCGACTGGCGCGCGCGTTTGCCGCAGTGCAACCGGTCAAGGGCCATGGCGAGCGTTTCCATGTGCTGGACGAGGTGCGCACGCGCCAGCTCAACGAGTTTGCCCGTGGCCATAAAGTCACCCTCAACACGCTGGTGCAAAGTGCCTGGCTGCTGCTGTTGCAACGCTTCACCGGGCTCGACACCGTCAGCTTCGGTGCGACCGTGTCCGGGCGTCCGGCGCAACTGGCCGGCGTCGAGCAACAGATCGGCCTGTTCATCAACACCTTGCCGGTGATCGCCAGCCCGCGTGCCGAACAAACGTTGAGTGCCTGGTTGCAACAGGTGCAGGCGCAGAACCTGGCACTGCGCGAGCAGGAACACACGCCGCTGTTCGAGATCCAGCGCTGGGCCGGGCAGGGCGGTGAGGCGCTGTTCGACAATATTCTGGTGTTCGAAAACTACCCGGTGTCCGAAGCGCTGCAACAAGGTGCGCCGCAGGATCTGCGCTTTGGCGAAGTGGCCAATCACGAACAGACCAACTACCCGCTGACCCTTGCGGTCAGCCTCGACGCACAACTGTCGCTGCACCTGAGTTTTGACCGTGAGCAGTTCGACGAGCGTTCCGTCGAACAACTGGCGAGCCAGCTCGATCACCTGTTGCAGCAAATGGTGCAGGCACCGGCGTCGACCTGTCTGGGCGACCTGGCACTGGCGGCCGGGCCGATGCTCACTGCCATCGACGCACCGGCCAGCGAACGTTGTGTGCATCAGTGGTTCGAGCAGCAAGCGTCGCAAACCCCGGATGCCATCGCCCTGATATTCGAAGACCGGCAACTGACTTACGCCGAGCTCAATGCGGCCGCCAACCGCGTGGCCCACGGCTTGTTGCAACACAACGTCGGCAGCGATGTGCTGGTGGGGATTGCGGTTGATCGCTCCATGGACATGATCATCAGCCTGTTGGCCGTGCTCAAGGCAGGTGGCGCCTACGTGCCGCTGGACCCTGGCTATCCGGCCGACCGTCTGCTGGCGATGATCGAAGACAGCGGCCTGCGCCTGATGCTCAGTCAGCAGCATCTGCTGGAACGGCTGCCCTCGGTGGCTGGCGTGCGCACGCTGACCGTGGACGGCGATGCATGGCCGTTGCTCGACAGCAACCCGTCGCCCGTCGTGCATGGGCAGAGCCTGGCTTACGTGATGTTCACCTCCGGCTCGACCGGGCGCCCGAAAGGCGTGGGCATCAGCCACGCGACGCTGGCCCGGCACACCCGCGTGTCAGAAGCCTACAAAGGCCTGTCGGCCAGTGATCGGGTGCTGCAGTTTGCGACGTTCAACTTCGACAGTTTTGTCGAGCAGGTCTACCCGGCACTGACCTGCGGCGCGGCGGTGGTGCTGCGTGGCAACGAGGTGTGGGACAGCGAAACCCTGTATCAGGAAATTCTTGCCCGGGACATCAGCATCGCCGACCTGACTACCGCCTACTGGAACGTGGTGGTGCAGGACTTCGCCGACCACGGCCCGCGCGACTACGGTCGTCTGCGCCAGATGGTGGTGGGCGGGGAAGCCATGCCGCCGCAAGGCATCGCGGCGTATCAGCGTGCAGGGCTTGAGCAAGTGCAACTGATCAACGCCTATGGCCCGACCGAAGCGACGGTCACCAGCACCGTGCTCGACTGTGTCGACTACGTGCAGGGCGGCCAGCTGCTGCCGGCGGCATTGCCGATCGGTCACGGTCTGGCGGGGCGCACGATTTATATCCTCGACAGCGCCGGGCAACCGGTGCCGCAAGCTGTGGTGGGCGAGTTGCTGATTGGCGGCGAGCTGTTGGCGCGGGGCTACTTCCAGCGCCCTGAGCTGACGGCTGATCGCTTCCTGCCTGACCCGTTCAGCGCGGTGGGCGGGCGGCTGTATCGCACTGGCGATCTGGCGCGGGTCAACGCTGACGGTTTGATCGAATACGTCGGGCGTCTCGATCATCAAGTCAAGGTGCGCGGTTTCCGAATCGAACTGGGCGAGATCGAGACTTGCCTGTTGCGTCAGGCCGGTGTGCGTCAGGCGCTGGTGCTGGCGCAGCCGGGGGTGGGCGGTCAGCAACTGGTGGCTTACGTCGTGCCGCACGACGAAACACTGGCCAGCAACGCTGATGCAACGTTGCTTCAAACACTGCGTGACGGGCTGAAAAACAGCCTGCCGGACTACATGCAACCAAGCCATGTCCTGCTGCTGACGCAGTTGCCAATCGGCCCGAGTGGCAAGCTGGATCGCAAGGCCTTGCCACTGCCGGACAGCCAGGTGTCGAGCGAAGATTTCGTCGCGCCGCAGGGCCAGCTGGAGCAACAGATCGCTCAGGTCTGGCAGGACGTGCTGGAGCGCGAGCAGATCGGGCGCAACGCGCACTTCTTCGAGGCCGGCGGTCATTCGTTGCTGGCGACCCAGGCCGTCTCGCGCTTGCGCAAAGTTACCGGTCTGACGCTGAGCCTGCGCGATCTGTTCGGTGCGCCGGTGCTCAAGGATCTGGCGGCGGTCATGCAGGCCAACGTCGGGGCCGAGCTGGCGGCGTTCGATTCACGTCAGGTCGAGCTCAAGGCTCACGGCGCCAAGAGCAGCGCGCCGCTGTCGCTGGTGCAGCGCCGCTTGTGGATCGCCGAGCAATTGTCCGGTGGCACGTCCGCCTATGGCATGCCGATGGCGTTGCGTTTGCGCGGTGATTTGTCGGTGCAGCGCCTGCTGGCGAGTTTCGCCGAAGTGGTGCAGCGCCATGAAGTGTTGCGCACGGCCTATGTGCAAGACGATGAGGGCGACCCGATTGCCGTGATCGTCGATGAAGTCGAGCTGGATTTCCCGCTGATCGATCTGTCCGGCCTGTCGCGCAGCGATCAGGAAGAACAGGTGGCGCAAGCCGTCCTCGACAACGCCAACACGCCGATCGACATGGATCAGGCGCCGCTGTTGCGCGGACGCATCCTGCACCTGAGCCCGAGCGAACATGTGTTGCTGTATTCGATGCACCACATCATTTCCGACGGTTGGTCGATGGGCGTGCTGATCAACGAACTGGTGGAAATCTACGACCGTGCCAGCGCTGGTGAACCGCATGCCTTGCCGGCCCTGGCCGTGCAGTATTCGGACTTTGCCCTGTGGCAACAGGCGCTGGAGCAACAAGGCGTGCTCGGGCAGCAGGCGACGTTCTGGAAGGAGCAACTGGCGGGTTACAGCGGCCAGCTCAGTCTGCCGCAGGACAACCCGCGCGGTGCGACGCCGTCCTACGCCGGCGACGCGGTGCAGTTTGCCCTTGGCGCTCAGTTGAGTCGCGACGTCCGGGCGCTGGCCTCACGGGCTGGAGTCACGCTGTACAGCACGTTGCTGGCGTCGTTCCAGATCTTGCTGCACCGGGTCAGCGAAGGCGCCGATGTGTTGGTCGGTGCCGACGTGGCCGGGCGCGAGCGGGCGGAGCTGGAACGCTTGATCGGTTTCTTCGTCAACGTGTTGCCGCTGCGCTCACGGTTTGCTGGCGAGGCCTCGTTCAGCGGCTTCCTGACGCAGACCCAGGACACGCTGCTGCAAGCGCTGGAACATCAGGACCTGCCGTTCGACATGATCGTCGATGCGTCGGGCGTGCCACGCCACAAGGGCATGAACCCGCTGGTTCAGGTGCTGTTCGTGATGAACAACCTGCCGGGCCGCACCCAGGCCATGGGCGGTTTGAGCGTCGAAGCGCTGCCGTCGCTGGAGACCCATTCTAAATTCGACATGGCATTGTTCGTTGACGAAGAAGAAGGGCAATTGCTGGGTAATTGGCAATTCGCCACAAGCTTGTTCGGACATGAGCGCATTCAGTACCTGGTCAAGGCCTGGATAGCCCTGTTGGAACAGATCGTCGCTGATCAGGACATTCAATTGGGAGCTATCAGCATGCCAGTCGACAATTTAGCAGCGGCCACCCGGCCGTCTGCCCCCGGACCCAAGGCCGACAAACTGGGCAAATTCCTCAAGCGCGGCGCCGCCCCGGTGGCCAAGGCACGCCCGGCGCCAGTGCGTGAATCGTTGATGGCGGCGCCACAACCGTTCCCGCTGCTGGTGGAGCCGAACGAGCCGCAACTGGACCTGATCGAGTGGATCAAGAACAACCGGCCGCTGATCGAGGCGAAGCTCGCCACCCATGCCGGCATTCTGTTCCGCGGTTTCGAGCTCGACGGCATTCAGGGCTTTGAAGCGTTCGCCGAAGCGATCCAGCCCGGTCTGTACGGCCAGTACGGCGACCTGCCGAAGAAAGAGGGCGGCAAGAACACCTACCGCTCCACGCCGTACCCGGAACGCAAGATGATTCTGTTCCACAACGAGAGCTCCCATCAGGACCGCTGGCCGCGCAAGCAGATGTTCTATTGCGAAGTGGCGGCCCCGGTTGGCGGCGCGACGCCGGTGGTGGATTGCCGCTTGATGTACGAAAAACTGCCGGCGGACCTGCGGGACAAGTTCGAGGAAAAGGGCCTGCTGTATGTGCGCACCTTCACCGACAAACTGGACGTGTCGTGGCAGCACTTCTTCAAGACCGAAGACCGTGCCGAAGTCGAGGCCCGCTGCCGGGCCGGCGGTATCGAATGGCGCTGGCTGGACAACGACGAACTGCAAACCCGCACCCCGGGCCCGGCGATCATTCGCCACCCGGTGACCGGTGCGAAATCGTTCTTCAACCAGGTGCAACTGCACCACATCTACTGGCTGGAACCGGATGTGCGTGAAGACCTGTTGTCGATGTTCGGCCTGGAGCGCATGCCGCGCCACGTTTACTACGGGGACGGCACGCCGATCGAAGACGAGGTGATGCAGCGCATCGGCGAGCTCTACGAAGCTTGCGCCGTGCGGTTCGACTGGCAGAAGGGCGATGCCATTCTGCTCGACAACATGCTGGTGGCGCATGCCCGCGATCCGTTCGAAGGTCCGCGCAAGATTGTCGTGGCCATGGGTGATATGTTCGACCACAGCGACCTGCAAGGCGCCCGTGTCGAGCCTGTCCATGCAACCGAAGGAACAGAGGCATGAACGAGGTGGTGATGGAACAACAGGACGTGGGGCAAGCGTTGACCCCCGAGCAGCAGATGCTCTGCGATCAACTGCCCGGCGCTGCATGCTGGGCCGACGCTGCACGTTTCTTGCGCATCGATATCGCCGGTGAACTTGACGTGGCGCGCCTGCAAGCGGCCTTCGACCAGGTGCTGGAACAGCAACCGATGTTGCTGGCCCGGTTGGCCAAGGCTCCCGGTTTTCATGGCCTGCGCCAGTTCACCGACGTCGCCGAGCGCTTCCCGCTGACGGTGCAAAACGCACCGGCCAGCGAAGCCGAGATTCAGGCGCAATTGACCGAGTGGGCGCAGCGCGCCTTTGTTCCCGGCGAATCTGCCGGTGCGCAAGCGGTGTTGTACGCATTGCCGGAACAACGTTGGGCGCTCCTGCTGGGCGCGGCTCGTCACAGCCTGGATGGCAACGCGCTGACGCTGCTCTATCAGCACGTGCTGCGCGCGTATGAACAGCGTGAATGGCCTGAAGACGAAGAGTCGGGTGAGTTCGGTCAGTACCTGGAATGGCGCAGCGAAGTGATCCTCGACGAGGATGCCGCGACCGCCCGGGCGTATTGGCAGACACAACTCAGTGGCGTCGATGCGAGCTTGTCGACGCCTTGGCTGGCGGCGCGTGAGTCCACGGTGTCGGGCGCTGATTCGGCGAGTCTCAGCAAGCCACTCGATGCTTCATTGATCGCAGGGCTTGAACGTCTGACGCAGACCGTTGCACAACCGGTGACAGTGCTGATGCAAAGCGCCTGGTGGCTGTTGCTGGCCCGTTTGAGCGGTCGCGACGAAGTGTTGATGGGCTGGCGCCACGATGGCCGCGAAGACTATGAGTATTTCTCCGGTGCAATCGGGGTGTTCGAGAAAACCCTGCCGCTGAATTTGCCCGTGGATGCCGATCAGTCGTTCACGCAATGGCTGCCGACAGTCGTCGCGCGCCTGGAAGAACACCGGCTCTGGCAGGAATACTGGGCCCCTGAGCTGCAACCGGCGGCTGCCCGTCCGGCCTATGGTTTTGCGCTGCACCGTCAGGCACAACCTGTGGCGATCGGCGCGACCCGCTGCACGGCGCAACGGGTGGAGACCGGGCGCGGTGGCGCGTTCGAGTTGCTGTTGCAAGTGCAATTGAGCACCGAGAACGTGGCCAGCGCGGTTGCGCTGGAATATGCCGCGCAGCGCTACAGCGCGGCGTCGATCCAAGTGCTGCTGGAGCAATACGTCACGCTGCTGGGCCAGATCGTGGCCGACGCACACGCGCCGCTGAAAACGATCAGCCTGCTGACCGAGGCCGAGCGTCAGCGTTTGCTGTCGATCAATCCGTCGGCGCGTACCTGGGCCGACACCCCCTTGTTGCCGCAACGCATCGCCGAATGGGCGCAGTCCACGCCAGAAGCGCTGGCACTGACCGATGAGGCCGGCAGCCTGAATTACGCGCAGCTGCAGGCGCAGGTCGAGCGGCTGGCGACGGGGTTGCATGCCGAGGGCGCGGGTCCTGATTCGATCGTCGCGCTGGCCTTGCCGCGTTCGGCAGCGCTGGTGGTGGCGATGCTCGCGATCTGGCGAGTGGGCGCGGCGTATCTGCCGCTGGATCGCCAATGGCCGCTGGCACGTCAGCAACTGATGCTCGAGCAGGCGCGTGCCGGCCTGTTGCTGACCGACGCCACGCAGATTGCCGAATGGCACGACAGTACGCTGCCGGTGCGTTTCATCGATCAATTGCTGGCAGCGGACACGGCGCCGGCTCCGGTCCATGAGACTCAAGGCAGCGACCTCGCTTACGTGCTGTTCACTTCGGGTTCTACCGGCACGCCAAAAGGTGTGTTGATCGAACACCGACACCTGCTCAACTACACCGCCAGTGTCAGCTCGGCGCTGGGGCTGGACGGTCACCGGCACTTCGGTCTGACCTCCACGGTGGCGGCGGATCTGGGCAACACCACATTGTTCGGTGCGCTGTTCAACGGGGCGGCGCTGCACGTGGCCAGCGATGAACAGATGCAGGATGCACAGGCATTCGCCGGCTATCTGCAAGAGCAGGCCATCGACTGCCTGAAAATCGTTCCGTCGCATCTGGCCGCGCTGCTCGACAGCGATACCCCGCGTTTGCCGCGAACCCTGGTGCTGGGCGGGGAGGCCATCGCCGCACCGTTGATCCAGCGCATCGCGCAGGTGCGCGGCGATTGTCAGGTGTTCAACCACTACGGCCCGACCGAAACCACGGTCGGCGTGATGGTGCACAAGGTTGCGCCGGAGCAGGGCGCCGGTCTGCTGAGCCGGGTGCTCGACAACAATCAGGTGTATGTGCTCGACGCGCAACAGCAATTGGCGCCGGTCGGTGTCGTTGGCGAGTTGTATGTCGGCGGTGCGCAGCTGTTTCGCGGGTACATCAATGTCGACGCCGAGCCGGGATTGTTGATCGACAACCCGTTCATCCGCGGTGAACACCTGTATCGCACCGGCGATCTTGCGCGCTATTTGCCTGAAGGCGCGATTGTCCTGCACGGGCGGCGCGATCATCAGATCAAGGTGCGCGGTTTCCGCATCGAACTGACGGAAGTCGAGGCGCAATTGCTGCGCCTGCCATCGGTGCAGGAAGCCGTGGTGATTGCCGGGGACCGTCCTGAGCAAGGCTTGCAGGCGTTCGTCGTGGCGCGTGAATCGCTGGCGGCGGACAGTCTGCGTGAGCAACTGGCGCAGCAACTGCCGGCGGTGATGGTGCCGCAGCAGATTCGCTTCATCGAACGCCTGCCACGGCTGGCCAACGGCAAGATCGACCGCAAGGCCTTGCAGCAACTGGTCGATCAAGGCGTCGACGATGACTACGTCGCGCCGCGAGACGCCCTCGAAACCTTGCTTGCCGGGCGCATGGCGCAATTGCTCGGGCAGGATCGCCTGAGCATCGAACGCGACTTTTTCGCCGCCGGTGGCCACTCGTTGCTGGTGATCAAACTGGTCGCGGGTATTCGCAAGCTGTTGCAGTGCGAAATCCACCCGGGCGTGGTCTTCGACCATCCGACCGTGGCCGGGCTCGCGCAAGCGTTGCGTGGTCAGGAAACGAGTCCCGGGCAACTGGACAAACTGGCTCAGGCGCGGGTGCGTCTTGAGTCCATGAGCCCCGAGGAGAAAGCCCTGCTGACCGAAAAGGCCCGGCAGATGCAAGCCGCCAAGGTCGCTCAGGACGTCTGACCGTCCGGCCAGGAAAAACCGTCGCCCCCGTGCGGCGGTTTTTTTTAATTTATTTCACAAATGATAAACAAACGCATTCCGGTTTTTCCGGTCTGCTCCGTCTTACTAACGTAAGCGCGTGAAATGACTCGAAAAAGGGCCTTTTCAGTCAGGTTTTCACGCGGCAACAAACGGATTTCTTACGCAACCCATGACCGGCTCGCGCCATTGCGCGGGCGACTGCTGCCCGGGGAGGGGCCAGTCGATCGATTCACATGATTGAACGATCCCGGAGCGCGGGTGTGCATTTCGAGGGGCGCTCGGCGGCCCGCAGGCTTTTCCACTTCGACCAATAATAGAGAGCACAATGTCCGCAATTCACGAATTGAAACCCCTGTTCAAGGCCCTGGTGATTTCCCGAACGTTGCGCTCGCGCTCTGTGCTGGCGGGAATGGGCATGGCGTGCCTGCTGCCGCTCAGCGCTCAGGTCCAGGCCGAGGACAAAGCCTTCAATATCGCGGCACAGTCCCTGCCACAGGCGCTGCAGGCGTTTGGCGAACAGAGCAACATGCAGGTCATCTACAGCGCCGATGATCTGGCGGGCCTCAAGAGCTTTGCAGTCAAAGGCAACATGACTCCGGAATCGGCCATCGGCCAGCTCCTGCGCGGCACCGATGTGCGTTTCACCGTGGAAGGCAACACCCTGATGCTGGTGCGCAGTGGCAGCGCCAAAGGTCTGGAACTGGGTGCCACCACGATCAACGCCACCGCGCTGGGCACCACTACTGAAGGCACCAACTCCTACACCACCGGTGCCGTGACCATCGGCAAGGGCCAGCAGAAACTCAAGGACATCCCGCAGTCGGTCAGCGTCCTGACCCGCAAGCGCATGGATGACCAGAACATCAGCAACCTGACTCAGGCCGTCGAAGCCACCACCGGCCTGACCGCGCTGAAGTCGCCAGGCCCGGGTATCTTCATTTACTCCCGTGGTTTCGACATCGAAGCGATCCAGTACGACGGCGTGCCGATCCCGCGCAACGTGTATGCACTGGGCAGCTACATCACCGAAAACATGGCGATCTACGACCGCATGGAAGTGATCCGTGGCGCGGCCGGCCTGCTGCAAGGTGCGAACAGCCCGGGCGGCGCGATCAACATGGTGCGCAAACGCGGCCAGGCCGAACCGACCGTGACCCTCACCGCCAAGGCGGGCAGCTGGGACCGTTATGGCTCCCAGGCTGACGTCGGTGGCCCGCTGAACGATGCCGGCACCATCCGTGGTCGCGCAGTGGTCAACTATGAAAAAGACCACTCGTTCACCGATTACGCCTGGAACTGGGAACAGACCGTGTACGGCGCCCTGGATTTCGACCTGGACGAAGACACCGTGCTCGGCATCGGTTTCAGCAACAAGAAGAGCCACGGCCGTCCGTACCTGCTGGGCCTGCCGCGCTATGCCGACGCGAGCAACATCAACCTGCCGCGCTCGACCTACACCGGCGCGACCTGGAACCGTTCGATGAACGACCAGACCGCGGTGTACGCCGATCTTGAACACCACTTTAACGACAGCTGGAAAATCAAGGCTTCGGCCATTGCCATGAACGAGTCGAACGAGGCGACCTACCAGTTCATCGCCGGCGTGGTACCGGTCGGAGGCAGCACCGGTCCGCGTTTCTCCGACTACTCGACCGACTTTGCCAACAAGAACCGTGCGTTCGACATCTACCTCGACGGCCAGTTTGAAGGCTTCGGCTTCAAGCAAGGCCTGACCGTGGGTGCCAACTACTCCAAGTTCACCAGCGATGACAAATACGCGCGTCAGTTCACTCCGGGTGTAGACGTCTTCGACATCGATCACAACCGTCCGCAGCAGTCGTTCGACATGATCGCCGACAACGCCAACCTGGCCGTGAGCACTTACGATGTTCGCCAGAAGGGCATCTACGGCAGTTACAGGATCAACCTGACCGACCCGCTGACCCTGATCCTCGGTGCGCGTACCAGCTGGTATGACTTCTCCTTCGACCAGGACAACTACTTCGCCCGTGAACTGCAGGAAGGCGGCGAGAAAAACTCGATCAAGAGCACCGGCCGTGTGACGCCTTACGTCGGCATGGTGTATGCGCTGAACGAACAGTGGTCGGCCTACGGCAGTGTTGCCGAGGTGTTCATTCCGCAAACCCAGCTGACCAAAGAGAAGACCGCGCTCAAGCCGATCGAAGGCACCAACTACGAGCTGGGTATCAAGGGCGAGCTGATGGATGGCCGCTTCAATACCTCCCTGGCGTTGTTCCGCTACATCCAGAAAAACCGCGCCGTGTCTGACCTGACCACCGACATCGAAGGACCGGAGGCCTGCAATGGCTGGTACTGCTCGACGGCGTCGGGCAAGGTTCGCAGCCAGGGTCTGGAGGCGGAAATCGCCGGTGAGCTGTTTGACGGCATGCAGATTTCCAGTGGCTATACCTACAACACCACCAAGTTCCTCGAAGACTCCGACCTCAAGGGCAAGCGCTTCGCCACTGGTACGCCGATGCACATGTTCCGCCTGTGGGGCGACTACACCCTGCCGGGTGACTTCCACAAAGTCAGCGTCGGGGCCGGTGTGAATGCCCAGAGCAGTACGGTCAGCTTCGACCGCAGCTTCGATCTGCCGGGCTTTGCCATCTGGGGTTCGCGCGTTGCCTACCAGGCCACCGACGAGGTCAATCTGGCGGTCAACCTGAACAACATGTTCGACAAGCGCTACATCATTCCGGCCTTCGCCCAGATCAACAGCAACAGCTACTACGGCGACCCGCGTAACGTGATGTTCAGCGTGACGTACAAACCGCAGTTCTGATCCACCGGTAACACCCGAACCCGGCCTGCCATTGCAGGCCGGGTTTTTTATTGCCCCGAAGAAATCGGCGGCGCCTGGCTTCAGCGGCGGATGAACGAAAGACCCTCCAAAGAAAAACCCCGTCAATCAAGGATTGACGGGGTTTTCGGGTCTCGCGCAGAGCGCTCAGCGCACTCGACTGTTGCTCAGGAAAGTATCGATCAGGGGTTCAAGCAGTTCATCCTGAAAGATCATGCTGCGGTGTTCCAGAGGTGACAGCTGCGAGCAGTTCAGTTCGCCCGATTGGCTGTAGCGCTGAATCAGCGCCTGGCTGAAGGCCAGTTCCTCTGCGGTTTTCTCCGGCACCGCCCACCAGCAACTCGGTTTGACTCGCAGTGGCTTGAAGGTAAAGGCGTCAAAGGCTTCCACCAGACGATCGTGCACCGAGAACGCCTGGGCGTTCATGACTTCACTCTTGATGTTCTGCACGGTGGTCAGCAAGTCACCTTGCCCCGGCTCGACCTGACCGGCTGCCCAGTCATAGAAGTCTTTGACGCTGCCGTGCGGCGACGCTTGCAGGTAGGCGGCGGTGCGCAGTGCCAGGGTGGGGAACAACAGGTTGAAGTAGTGCACGGCGTCGAGCACTTCTTCCGAGGTGACGCCGAGCGCTTCGTCGTCCGGTCGCTGGAAGCGGGGCAGGTCGGCAGGGAAGGCCGAAGTCGGCACGGTGCCGTCGACCAGCCCGAGAAACGCCACTTCATGGCCCTGAGACTCCAGCGTCGCGGCCACATCCATGGCCAGCGGGCCACCCAGCGACCAGCCCATCAGGTGATAGGGCCCCTTTGGCTGGGTGTTGACGATTTCGCGGCTGTAGTCGGCGATCATCTCCGACCAGGTTTGCGCGTCGTTGTGTTGTTGTGCGAAGCCGCGATGCATCACGCCATAGACTTTCGCCCGATTGTTCAAGCGTTTGGCCAGTGGCTGATAGCAGAACACGATGCCGCCGCTGGGGTGCAGGCAGAACATTGCCGGTGCGTCGGCCGGTGCGTTGTTGAGTTCGACCACGCACTGCGCGGTTGCGAAATGCTGACGGGCGACGAAAGCGGACAGTTCGGCGATGGTCGGGTGGGCCAGCAGCTCTTGCAGGCGCACTTCGATATCAAGCTGCGCCTTGAGCTGGGCGATCAACTGGATCGCGAGAATCGAATGGCCGCCCAACTCGAAAAAGTTGTCGGTGATCCCGACGCGCTCGATGTTCAACGACTGCTGCCAAAGACTGGCCAGCGCTTCTTCCAGCGGATTGCCCGGCGCCACGTAGGTACGTTGCCAGAGGCTGGCATCCGGTTCCGGCAGGGCCTTGCGGTCGAGTTTGCCGTTGGCGTTCAACGGGAAGCGCTCAAGGAACAACAGGTGCGCAGGCACCATGTAATCGGGCAATTGCGCACGCAGAGCGCTAATCAGGGTGTCACGCAGTTCCGTCGAACCCGCAGCGATGACGTAGGCCACCAATTGCAGGCCGCTCGGGCCGTCGTGGGTCAGCACCGCGCAATCCTGCACCTGCGGCTGATCGAGCAGACGCGCCTCGATCTCGCCCAGTTCGATGCGGAAACCACGGATTTTTACTTGATGGTCAATTCGCCCGACGTACTCGATGCTGCCGTCGTTGCAGTATTTCGCCAGGTCGCCGGTACGGTACAGACGCCCGCCCGGAACACTGTCGAACGGGTCGGGGATGAAGCGCGTGGCGGTCAGGTCGGTGCGGTTCAGGTAACCCCGGGCCAGCCCGGCGCGACCGATATACAGCTCGCCGGTGCAGCCTTTGGCGACAGGGTTGAGGCCTTCATCCAGCAGATACCAGGACAGGTCGGCAATCGGCACGCCGATGGGGCTGGCAGACTCGGCATTCAGGTCAGCCAGCGACAGCGGCCGGTAGGTGACGTGAACGGTGGTTTCGGTGATGCCGTACATGTTGATCAGTTGCGGGGCCTGATCGCCGAAGCGCTCGAACCAGGGACGCAGGCTTTTCACCTCGATCGCCTCACCGCCGAAAATCACGTAGCGCAGTTGCTGGGTCAGCGTCTGGTCAGGTTCGCAGGCGACTTTCATCAGTTGTTTGAACGCCGACGGCGTCTGGTTCAGCACGCTGACCTTTTCTTCGCAGAGCAGCGTGTAGACGTCTTGCGGCGAACGGCTGACGGCGTGCGGCACGATCACCAGGCGACCGCCGTACAGCAACGCACCAAAGATCTCCCAGACCGAAAAGTCGAAGGCATAGGAATGGAACAGGCTCCAGACATCGTTCTGATCGAAGCCGAACCAACCGCTGGTGGCTTCGAACAGGCGTACCACGTTGTGATGCGGCAGCAGGGCGCCCTTGGGTTTGCCGGTCGAGCCGGAGGTGTAGATCACGTACGCCAGATTGTCCGGCTGCACGGCCACGTCGGGGTTGTGCTCGGCGGCGTCGATCAGGCTTGTGGCGTCATCGAGCAGCAGGCAGCGCACGTGGGCCGGCAATGGCAATTGTTCACGCAGGTGGGATTGGGTCAACACCCAGTCGATGTGGCTGTCTTCGATCATGTAGGCCAGGCGATCAGCCGGGTAGGCCGGGTCCAGTGGCACATAGGCGCCGCCGGCCTTGAGAATCGCCAGCAAGCCGATCAGCATCTGCGGCGAGCGCTCGGCGGCGATGCCCACCAGCACGTCCGGGCCGACACCGTTGGCGATCAAGCGGTGGGCCAGACGGTTGGCCTGGCGATTGAGCTCGGCGTAGCTGACCTGTTGTTCGCCGAAGGTCAGGGCGATGGCTTCGCCATTGCGGGCGACCTGCGCTTCGATCAACTGGTGCAGGCACAGTGACGGGGCGATTCGGGTCTGCTGCGGGTTCCATTCGGCGAGGGTCTGCCGATGCTCTTCGGGGGCAAGTAGCTGCAACTCGTCCAGGCGCAGGTCGGGGCGGGCGATCAGTTGTAGCAACAGTTGCTGCCAGTGCCGCGCCATGCGCTCGATGGTGGCAGGGGTGTAGAGGTCGCGGCTGTATTCGAATATGGCTTGCAGGTTCTGTGGGCTGAAGTCGACGTCCAGCGACAGGTCGAACTTGGCCTGGCTTTCACCGGCATCGAGAAACTGCAGGTTCAGCCCGCCCCATTCCACGGCCGCCGGTTCGCCGCCACCCGTGCGCCAGTTGAACAGCACTTGGAACAGCGGATTGAGCGAAGTGGCACTGCCGCGTTGCAGTTGATCGAACAACAACTCCAGCGGGTAATCGGCGTGTTCCAGTGTTGCCAGCGAATGAGCGCGCAAGGCGTGCAGAAAGTCCCGCGCCGGTTGCTGGCCATCGAGCGTCGCCTTGTACACCTGGCTGCTGACAAAAAAACCCACAAGTTCCTGGCTGTCACTGCGGTTGCGGCTGGCGTTGGGCACGCCGACGGTGAATTCGCGTTGCTGGCTGTAGCGGCCGAGCAGCAATTGCCACGCGCCCATCGCTACTACGAACGGGGTCAGGCCCTCGTTCTGGCAAAAACGGTTGAGTGATTGCAGCGCTGTGGGCGCAAGGCTCAGGGAATGACGCCCGGCGAGGTGTTGCTGGCCTTCGGCGCGGGCGTGATCGACCGGCAGTTCAAGCACCGGCAGTTCTCGCCCCAGGTACTGACGCCAGTAATGGTCGGCGCGCTTGCAGGCCACGCCGTCGAGGTACTCGCCGCGCTGCCACTGCGCGTAGTCGCTGTACTGGATCGGCAACTCGCTCAGTACCGGGCTGAGGCCGACGCTGGCCTGCGCATAGGCGCGCGCCAGATCCTGCATGAGGATCGCGTTGGACCAGGCGTCGGACACGATGTGGTGCATGTTCAGCAGCAACACGTGTTCACGCTCGGCGGTCTTGACCAGGGTGGTGCGGATCAGCGGTGCGCGGCTCAGGTCGAACGGTTGCAGGGCCTGGGTTTGCAGGCGTTGCTCCAGGTGCAGGCGACGGGTGTCCTCATCCAGTGAGGAAAGGTCCTGGCGCTTGAGGTTCAGGCGTGCCTGGCGCTCGACCACCTGGATCGGCACGCCGTCGATTTCGCGAAAGGCAGTGCGCAGGATGTCGTGGCGGTCGATCACCGCGTTGAGCGCGCTTTCCAGCGCCTGCGGATCGAGGTCACCGTCCAGGCGCAGGGCACGCGGCAAGTTGTAGGCGGCATTCGCCGGTGCCTGTTGCTGCACCAGCCACAGACGTTGCTGGGCGTACGACAGCGGCGCCCGGTCCAGACGCTCGCGGCGGGTGGCGACCGGGTCTGGATCGACGGCGTCGGCATCGGCCAACAGCAGCGCCAGCAGGTCATCATCAAGAAGTTCGTTCATGGCTTTCTCTTAACACTCGACAGGGGCGGGCCGGTTCAGCAGACGGCTGCCGGGGCTTTTTCGCTGATGACCTGGCCGCCTTGCATGCGCACCAGTTGGTCGGCGACGTCGAAATAACGGTCATCGTGGGAGATCACGATGATGGTCTTGCCCAGGTATTTGAGTTCCGGCAGCAGCTCGGTATAGAAAATCCGCCGGAATACCGGGTCCTGGTCGGCCGCCCACTCGTCGAACACCAGCACCGGACGTTCCTCCAGCCAGGCGTTGAGCAGGGCCAGGCGTTTGCGCTGGCCGGTGGACAGATCGGTGGTGCTGAACGCGCCATCGCGAATGCTGACCTTGTGCGAAATCTCCAGGCGTTCGAGGTAGCGGTTGGCGTCCTCGGGCACTTGTTGATCGCCTTGCACCAGTTCGTCGAACAGGTAGTAGTCGGCAAAAATCGTAGTGAACAACTGACGGTAATCGTCACGGTTCTCGGCCACCACGGGCGCACCGTTGAGCAGGATTTCCCCGCCCTTTGGCGCATACAGCCCCAACAGCAATTTGATCAGGGTGGTTTTGCCGCCGCCGTTCTCGCCGACGATGAACACGATTTCACCCTGACGGATCGACAGGTTGACCGGGCCGAGGGTGAACGGTTTGTTGTCGTCCACGGCGGCAAATGCGTAATGCACGTCACGCAGTTCCAGATGCTCGACCACCGGTTTGGCGCTGGCGGTGTCGCTCAGCAGCAGGTGGGGTTCCGGAGAGGAAAACTGCTCCGCCAGATCGGCAATGCGTTTGAAGGCGATGTTGGCGCGGCTGACGACGGGCAGGGTGGTCACCAGGTATTCCAGCGGGCCTTTCATGTACAGCAGCACCAGTACGAAACCGCTGAGCACCGCTTTGTCGGTGCCCAGCCAGAAGGATTGCAGGGCGAGTGCCAGTCCGATCACCACGAAGAACAGCATCGAGCCAAACGTCTTGGCGACCACAAAGGTGTTGATCGAACGGATGTGGGTTTTGCAGATGTAATCGGCGGTGCCTTCGATGCGCTGGCTGAACATGCGCTGACGGCGCGGGCGATGAATGCGCAGTTCCTTTGCGCCGGCCGCGATGGCGCTGTAGTGCTTTTGCAGTTCGTCTTCGGCTTCACGGGCGGCTTCAAAGCCTTTGATGCCTTTGGCCCGGGCGACGTACTGCACGACGGTGCCGATGACGATCGCCACCAGCAACAACGCGAACATCGGCACCGAAAGGTAAGCCAGGTAACCCAAGCAACCGAGGGTGACGGTGAAGGCAATGGCCAGCGGTGCGAAGGAAAACGCGAAGTCGCTGACGGTGTCGACGTCATGGGTCAGCACCGGGATCAGGCGATGGCTGCGGAAGCGTTCGATCTGTTCGATCGGCGCCAGCAGGACTTTTTCGCCAAGGGATTTTCGCAGCCCGGCAATGATGTGCTGGCCGACATGGTTGGTGCCGATGTCGGACAGGATCGAACTCAACAGCGCCAGTGCACACAGCCCGGCGAAACTGGCGAGCACGCCCAGCGACGGGCTGCCATTGGCGTTCAGGGCGTCATTGATGGTCGCCAGCAACGCCGTGACGCTGAGGCCGCCGACCATGCCGAGCATGATCGAGATCATGACCACCAGCCAATAGGGCTTGAGCAGACTGAGAACTTCGCTGATGGCGCCACGGGATTTAGTGGTCATGGGGGGGATTCCGCTTTTGGAGGCCGCTGGGGGCGATGATTCGAGAAAACCGGGAGGGCGTCGGCCCGATGGCCGACGCCGGGGTGGATCAGAGGTCGCGGGCTACACGAAAGCCCAGCCAGTCGCCACGCACTTTGGGGTAGACCGCGTTGCGGTTGCCGGAACGCGAGAACACTGGCGCTTCGCCCCAGTCATTGCCGCGGATGCGCCGGATGCTGCAGTCGCCGGTCAGCCACGCGCTGCCGTCACTCGGAGCGCCGACGTAGTTTTCGTTGTAGCAGTCGGCCGTCCATTCGTAGACGTTGCCGTGCATGTCATAGACGCCGAAGGCGTTGGCCGGAAAGCTGCCGGCCGGTGCGGTGAAGTTGTAGCCATCGGCGGCGCCATAGGTGTTGGCGTGTTTGGCGATGCTGTATTCCTTGCCCTCATCGAACGGGAACGGGAAGGGCCCGGCGCTGCCGGCACGCGCGGCATATTCGCGCAGGGACTCACTGACCAGACGGTATTGCTTGCCGGTCTTCTTCGAGAGCCACGCCACGTATGCATTGACCTCGGCGAAGTCCATGCACACGGCCGGATGCCTGTCGGTGTACTGCTTGCGCGGGTCGCTGCCCGCGTAATCCGGAATCCCGGCCTTGCACGCGCGGCCCTCGCGATCATCACCGTCGGGCATCTGATAGCCGGTGTCCTTGAGGTAGGCGTCCCACTGGCCCCGAAGGACCTGGAAGCGGCTGATGGCCAGCGGCTTGGCGAACGTTACCGGGTGCATCGGACCTTCGTCCGGTTCGCGGCCGACTTCGTCTTCCGGGGTGCCCATGGTGAAGGTGCCGGTGGGCAGCACGACCATCTCCGGGCAGTCCTTGCAGTCTTTGAACACCTTGCCCGGCTGCAGCGGTTCAGCCGCCTGCGCCAGCCCCGGCATCAGGCTGGCGAGCAGCGCGGCCAGGGTCAGCGCGGGGAGCGACTTGATGGAAAAACTACGTAGCTCACTGTTCATCATTTCTCTCGATAACAGGTTTAAAGGAGTTCGCGGTGCTCAGATCTGGCTGACGAGCACGGTCATGAAACGGTCGATTTCTTGTTCGTTGTTCAGCAGCCCCGGCGCGCTGCGAATGACCGGGCCGACGTCGCGGTCGACGGCATCGGCGATCACCTTGTTCTGCATCAGGTAGGCGGCGATCTTGTCGCAGTCCTTGCCCTTGACCCGGAAGAAGGTGAAACCGGCGGACAGTTCGGGGCTCAGCGGCGTGACCAGTTCGATCTGTGGGTGTTCCTGCAGGCGTTTTTTCAGGTAGCTGTTCAAGGCGTGAATGCGTGCCTGGACGTCGGCCTTGCCCAGTTGCAGGTGCAATTTGAACGCTTCGTTCAAGGCCCAGCGGTGCTCGAAGGCGTGATAGCCGCCGGGGGTCATGGTGGTGGAAAACGCGGTGGCTTCGGAGAAGGTCGGAATGATCGGCGTGACGTACCTGACCTGATCGAAACGGCTGCACACAATGCCGGTGCCACGCGGGCCGAACATCCATTTGTGGGTGCCGGCGATGAAGAAGTCGCAGTTCATCGCCGGGAAGCTCAGGTCGTCGACACCGAAGCCGTGCACGCCGTCCACCAGATAAATGATCCGGTTGTCGTCCGAACGGCCCTTGTTGTGCTTGTCGACCAGCGCGCCGATTTCGGCGATCGGCAGTTTCACGCCGCTGCCCGAATGCACCCAGCACATGCCCAGCACACGGGTTTCGGGGCGGATGTTGCTGTCGATGGCCGCGAGGATTTCGGCCTTGGTTGCCGTGTGCGGATCCTTGAACAGGCGGATCTTGCGCACCTTGGTGCCTTCACGCTGTTTGCGCAGCGCGAGGATGGTGTGGGTGGCGTAGTGCTCGTGCTGAGTGGTGAGGATTTCCTGATCGGCACGCACGTGTGCGCCGCCGTAAATCATCGCCAGGCCCTCGGTAGTGCTGCCGGTCAGGGCGATCTGTCTGGCGTCGGCTTGCAGATAGCGCCCGGCCCAGACTCGCACCTCTTCCTCGCGCTGCTCGATCACGCCCAGGTCCCAGTCCATCGCCAGTCCCGGATTCTTGTCGAGGGCAGCGCGGTGCAGGGCGATGGCGTCACGCACCGGTTTGGGGTGCGAGGTGATCAGGAAGTTGGAGAAGTGCAGGCAGTCGGGATCCTGCTCGAACAGTGTGCGTAATTGCGTCCACTTGTCCTGTGCCGGTGCTGTGGGCGCAACGTTCGCGGTGCTGGCGGTGCTGGCGGTGCTGGTGGCGCTGGCGCTTTGGGCGATGCCCGAGGCCAGCGGCAGGCCGGCGGCGAGAATTCCCGCCTGCTTGAGAAACGTACGACGATCACTCATGGCTTGATCTTGTCCTGCTGTGAAATCAGCGCAGGTCGGGCGGCTTTCTGCACCTGATCCCAGACCCGCAGGAAGTTGCCGCCCCAGAGCTTGGCGATGTCGGCTTCGGAGTAGCCGCGCGAAATCAGCTCGGCGGTGACGTTGGGGATGTCGCCGACGTTCTCCCAGCCTTTGACGCCGCCGCCTTCGTTGAAGTCGGAGCTGATGCCGACGTGGTCGATGCCGATCTTGCGCACGGTGTAATCGATAGCGTCGCCGTAGTCCTTGAGTGTGGCTTTGGGTTCTTCATCGAGGATCGCGTAGAGGCGGCTGGCGTACTGGCCGAACTTGGCCTCGGGCCATGCGGCGATGATCGGGTCGCCCGGCATCAGCGCCACGGCCAGGTTGGGCAGGGGCGGCAGGTCAAAGCTCTTGCGCAGTTCGTTGAGCTTGTCCTGGGTGGTCTGGGTCAGCGGGCGCAGGTATTGCGAGAAGCCCACCACTTGCACCACGCCGCCGCTGTTCTTGATCAGTTGCAGTTCTTTGTCGCTGAGGTTGCGGGGGATGTCGACCATCGCCCGTGGCGCCGAGTGCGAGGCGACCATCGGCGTGCGGCTCAGTTGCGCGACTTGCTCCAGGGCTTTGGTCGACATCTGCGACACGTCGATGATTACGCCCAGGTCATTGAGGCGCTTGACCGCTTGCTTGCCGATGTCGGAGAGGCCGTCGAGCGCGTCCGGCGAATCATTGAAGAACGGCAGTGGCCGGGACGAGTCGGCCCAGTCGTTGTTGCCGATGTAGCTGAAACCGAACATGCGCATGCCGCGCGCCGTCCACAGGTCCAGCAGGTTCAGGTCGTGGCCCAGCGGGTAGGCGTTGAGCATGCTGATGAAGATCGCGAACTTGCCTTCGCCGTGCAGGCGGCGGAAATCATCGGGCGTGTAGGCGATCCCGACCTGATTGGGGAAGTCGCGGACCATGCCGGAGATGATTTTGTAGCGGATCTCCTGCTGGTTGCGCGCCTCTTCAACGAACCCGGCCGTAGGCTTGTGCGGCGCATTGGCGCCGTTCCACAGCTCCGGCCAGCCGAAAATCGTCAGGGCCGCGCCGGAGAGTTGCCCGCGATTGGCTTTTATCAGGTCGAACTGACCGGGGCCGTCCTTGTCGGCTTCATTGCCGTGGGTGCCGAAGTCCTGGAGGACGGTGATGTGGCTGTCGAACGACAGCAGGTGCTGGTGCATCTCGCGGGCCTGGTCCATGACCTTGGCCGGATAGCCGGGATTGTCGTTGAGCCAGTAGTCCCAGGCTGCGAAGCCTGCTGCGGCACTGATCGCCAGGGCCAGTGGCAGGCCAATGAAAAGAGCCTTTTTCGAACGTGGTTTTGTCATTGCCATCTCAGTCAGGTTCGCCGTCAAGGTGCTGGCGCAGGGGCCATTGCTATCTGGAAAGAACGAGTGATTGGCAACGAAATTTAGTCGCATCGCCCTGTGGCGAGGGCACCCTTAAATTTGTCGAGGCAGCGTACGTTCTAGCTTGGATAAAGCCTGCTTCATGGCTGACACAGGTAGGGCAATGAAGATTTCTCGACGATGGTTCATGGCAGGCCTGGCGCTGACCGGCGCTGCGGTGCCTGCGGCTTATTTTGGTCATCGTGAATGGACCAGACCGGACCCCACGATCACCCCCGGCGAGGCGTCGTTCGACGTGGCCGACATGGCCGGTCAGCGTTTGGCGAACAAATTGCGCGGGGTCTGGGATATTCGTTTCGAGGGCCGCGACGCGGGCGTCGAAGGACTGCCGGCAAGCGGTTTGCAGGTGTTTCTCGACATCGGCCAGAAAGGGCGCGGTGTCTGCGGTTTTCTGGATACGCCTGAGCGTCTGCGTTCTGGTGAAACACCGCGTTACCGAATAATCGGTGATCTGGCGGGTGGCGATGCGGCGAAGTTGAGCTGGCGGCTGATCGGTGCAGACGGTCATATCGACTATGAGCTGCAAATGATCCTCGACGAAGTCTGGGCCGATTTCGGCAACGCCGGCAGCGGCAGCCTCAGTGGTCGGGTGTCACGTCTGGATCGGCCGCTGGCTCTGCCGATGCAGGACAATCGCTTCATTGCCGTCAAACATCTGTTCCCCGAAGCCCGGCAGCGCACGCCGCTGAACCCGACGCTGCTGGCGTGGCTGATCTCTCCCGAGCATCGGTTGTTTCACCAGGTCTGGCACGCCACGCGGGACAAGTGGCACACCCTGGCCGAAGACAAGCGCAACGCGTTGCGCGGTCTCGGCTGGCAGCCCGGCCCGCGTGACAACGAGCGTGATGCCCGTGGCGATCGCAAGGACCGCAACGGTTCGGGCGTCGACTTCTTTTTCATGCACCGGCACATGCTGGGCACGGCGCGCTCGATGCAGGATCTGCCGTCGTGGAAGTACTTCCCGCTGCCGCAGCCCGAGCTGATCCGCGACCGGGTCGGTTTCGCCCGCTATTTCGACAATCACGACGGCACGGCACTGCCGCCGACGTGGCTGGCCGATGGCGACAACGAGTACAGCCAATGGGTCAGCGACCTGAAAACCGCCGAGACCTATGAAAGCAACTTTCAGGTCTGGGAGTCGCAGTACCGCGATCCGGCCTATCTGGCCAAGCTCACGTTGGGCCAGTTCGGTTCAGAAGTGGAGCTGGGGCTGCACGACTGGCTGCACATGCGCTGGGCCTCGGTACCGCGCGATCCGTCCAACGGTCAGCCGGTACCGTTTGCCCGGGATCCGGCGGATTTCGCCGCACGCTGGTTTGCGGCGGAAAACGACTTCCTCGGCGATCCGTTTTCATCCCACGTCAACCCGGTGTTCTGGCATTTCCACGGCTGGATCGATGACCGCATCGAGGACTGGTTCCGCGCTCACGAGCGTTTCCATCCGGGCGAAGTAACGCGGCAAGTGGTCAACGGTGTGCAGTGGTTTGCGCCGGGACGCTGGAACGAGGTGGCGGATCCGTGGCTGGGGCCGACCACCCACGGTTGCAGCACCACGCCGGGGTTGCAGGTGGGCAAGTCCGTGGAAATGGACCCCGAGACCATGAAGCTGGCGTTGCGCATCACCTTCATCGGCGACGAGAAAAAACTCGCCGCACTGTTCCGCCGCGTGCCGCAACGGCCGTGGTATGCGCGTCATTTGAAAGCCAAGGTTTGAAGCAAAAGATCGCTGCGTGCGATCTTTTGTTTTTCAGCGCGTCTCCCAGCCCCCACCCAGCGCTTTGTACAACGCAATGCTCGCTTGCATCCGCGCCAGTCGCAGTTGCACGTTGAGGTCTTGCGCGGCGTACAGCGTGCGCTGGGTTTCCAGTACGGTCAGCAAGTCTTCGGCGCCGGCCTGATAGCGGCTTTGCGAAAGGTTGAACGCAGTCTGTGCCTGATTCAACTCTTCGGTCTGCCATTGTCGCTGTTGATCCAGGCCCTGGATGCTGTTCAGGGCTTTTTCCACGTCGGCGAAGCCATTGATGATCGCGCCGCGATAGGTTTCCAGCAGTTCTTCCTGGCGGGCGGTTGCCTTGTCGCGTTCTGCGGACAGGCGACCGTTATTGAAGATCGGTGCGATCAGCCCGGCGGTGAGGTTGTAGAACGGGCTACGCATCACATCGTCGAAGCGGTTGGCGCCGGAGCCCAGCTGCGCGCTCAGGGTGACCTTGGGCAGCATGGCGGCGCGGGCGACTTTGACGTCTGCCCGGGCGGCTGCCAGTTGCGCTTCGGCGCGGGCGATGTCCGGGCGTCGGGTCAGCAGGTCGCTGGGCAGCCCGGCAGCGATTTGTGGCCACTGCAGTTGGTCGAACGACTCGAGGCTCGGTGGCAGCTCTTGCACCGGTCGCCCGAGCAGTGCCGCCAGACCGATTCGCGCGTCCTCGGCCTGTTGCTGCACCGTCGGCAGTTGCCGCTGTTGCGCGGCCACCAGACTTTTCTGCTGAGCCAGTTCCAGCGCGGTGGCGGAGCCTGCATTGAAGCGGGTCTGCACCAGTTGCAAGACACTCTGCGCGTTGGCCAGGTTCAGCGCGGCAATGCGGCTTTGCTCCTGCAATGACAGCGCCTGGGTGTAGCGGTTGGCGACGTCACTGAGCAGGGTCAATTCCACGGTGGCCTGATCGAACTCACTGGCGCGCAGGCCCTGGCGGGCGCTCTCGCGGGTGGCGGCCTGGCCGCCCCAGAAGTCGATTTCATAACTGGCGCTGAGGTTGGCGTCGAAGTAGTCCACCGCCTTGTTGCTGCTGTCGGCATCCAGTTGGCTGTAGCCGTTGCCGCGCAGCAGTTTCTGGCGGTTGGCATTCAGGCCGGCGGTTATTTCCGGTAATTGCGAACCGCCGGCGATCACCGTGCTGGCGCGAGCCTGACGTACGCGGGCGATGGCGGCGGCCAGATCGTGACTGCCGTTTTGTGCCTGCCCGATCAGTTGGTTCAGGTGCGGGCTGGCAAAGTGCGTCCACCATTGCTGGTTGGTTTGCGCCACCGATTGCCCGGTCGGCGACTGCCACGCGGCAGGGGCGATCACGCCGCTTTCCGGGCGTGGTGCGGAGCTGCCGCAGGCGCTCAGCATCAGGCAAAGGGTCAACAGGCTCAGTTGCGGTTTCATAGATCGATCATTCACTGGTGAGGGCCGTGACCGGGTCGAGCCGGGCAGCTTTGCGGGCGGGCATGAAGCCGAAAACGACCCCGGTGATCAGGGCGCAGGCGAAGGCGCCGGCGATGGCCACCAGGGAAAATGCGACAGCGACTTCGCTGAGTATCAGCACGCCGCCCACGAGCAGCGCCAGGCCGATGCCGGCAATGCCGCCGACCACCGAGAGCATCACCGCCTCGGTCAGGAACTGACGCAGGATGTCGCGCTGACGGGCACCGGTGGCCATGCGGATGCCGATTTCGCGAGTGCGTTCGCGCACGGTCATGAGCATGATGTTCATCACGCCGATGCCGCCGACCAGCAGCGAAATCGCGGCAATCGAACCGAGCATCAGCGACAGGGTGTTTTGCGTGCGGGCTTCGGCCTGAATCATCGCGGCATTGTTGGTCAGCTCGAAATCCTTCTTGCCGTTGTGCAACTGCAGCATCAATTGCTCGATGGCCATTTCGGTTTCATGGACCTTGCGCGCATCGGCGGCGGCGATCACCACGTACTCGGGGTTGTGCGTGCCGAACAGTCGTACGCTGGCCGCGGAGTAGGGGATGGCGATGCGATTGTCGCTGTCCTGATCGCCGGAGCTGGCGCCTTTGCCGGCCAGTACGCCCACCACCTGGAACGGCACGTTCTCGATCAGGATGTATTGGCCGATGGGATTGCTGACGTTCTTGAGCAACTTGTCGCGGACTTTCTTGCCGATCACCGCGACGGCCGCACCGTTGCGCTCATCGGCCTCGGTGAAGTAGCTGCCCTCGACTACCGGCCAGTTGAAGATGTCCGGGAAATTGGTGTCATTGCCTCCGATGTAACTCATGTGATCGAGGTTGCCGAAGCGCACCCCCGCTTCGGCGCCGTTGACCGGCATGATGCGCGTGATCTGCGGCAGGCTGGCCAGTGCGGCGACTTCATCCAGGGTGACGATGCCCGGTGGCGTGCGCGGGTTCGGCGCGGCGCCGCTGAGGTAAATAATGTTGGAGCCGAAGGCGCCCATCTGCGCCATGACCTGGCGCTTGCTGCCTTCACCGACCGCAAGCATCACCACCACCGACGCCACGCCGATGATGATCCCCAGCAGCGTCAGTGCGGTACGGAAGCGGTTGATCCACATGACGCGCCATGCCGCTTGCACCGCATCGACCAGTTCGCCTTTCCAGGCGCCGCTCGCTTCGCTGCCCTCGCTCAGGCGTTTGCGCAGATCCACCGCTTGCAAGGCGCCGGGGTTGGCGCTGGTCTGCACGGTGGGATCTTCCTCGGCGCTGTCGCGGATGATCAGGCCGTCGCTGATTTCAATGATGCGCTTGGCCCGGGCTGCCACTTCACGGTCGTGGGTGATGAGGATGACCACATGGCCCTGGCTCGCCAGCTCGTCGAGCAGGGCCATGACTTCCTTGCCGCTGTGGCTGTCGAGGGCGCCGGTCGGTTCGTCCGCCAGAATGATATGACCGCCGTTCATCAAGGCGCGGGCAATCGACACCCGCTGTTGCTGACCACCGGAGAGTTGGTGGGGGCGGTTGCCGGTGCGCGAGGCCAGGCCGAGGCGCTCGAGCAGGGCAGCGGCACGCGCATGGCGCTCGGCGGCGGGAATGCCGGCATAGATGGCCGGCATCTCGACGTTTTCCTGGGCGGAGCCGGACGGAATCAGGTGGTAACCCTGAAACACAAAACCGAAGGCTTCGCGACGCAGCCAGGCCAGTTCATCGGTGTCCAGGCCGGCGACGTTTTCCCCGGCAAACCGGTATTCGCCGGACGTGGGGCGGTCGAGGCAGCCGAGGATGTTCATCAGCGTCGATTTGCCGGAGCCGGACGCGCCAACGATTGCCACGAACTCGCCGGCATGGATCGACAGGTCGATGCCGCGCAGCACGTGAACTTCGGGTGCATCGCCGCCGCCGTAGGATTTGCGGATGTCCTGCAGGTCGATCAGGGGCGTTTGCATTCAGCCTCCGTTGCCGTCGGCCGGGCCGATCAACAGATGATCGCCTTCGCTGAGACCGTCGAGAATCTGCACTTTCAAACGGTCGCTGATACCGGTGCGCACGGTGCGCTGCTCGATGTCGCCGTTCTGCGCCACGACCCGGGCAATCTGGCTGTCGGGTTGGGTGCTGCCATGCAGGGCGGCAATCGGTGCGGTGAGGACGTCTTTCGCCTGATTCGAGACAAAGAATACTTGGGTGGTCATCTCCGCCATCAGCGCGTTGTCGGCGTTATCGACATCCAGCAACACGGTGTACAGCACCACGCGACCGGCACCGCTTTTGCTGGTGCTGGTCGGGCTGCCGCCGCCCTGGCTGGTCTGGTCGAGCGGTTTGGGTGGCACCGGCAGGATCTGCCGCACGGTACTGCTCCAGCGCCGGTTGCCGCCGCTGAGGGTGGTGAAATAAGCGCTCATGCCCGGTTTGACGTGGCCGATGTCGGCTTCGGAGACTTCAGCCCAGACCGTCATTGGCGACAGCTTGGCGATCCGCAGGATCAGCGGTGTCTGTTGTTGCGCGTTGAGTGTCTGGCCTTCACGAGCGTCCAGCGCAACCACGGTGCCGGCCATCGGCGCGAAGATCCGGGTGTAGCCGAGCTCGGCCTGATCGCTGCGCAGGCTCGCCTGTGCCTGACGGATCTGCGCCTGGAACATGTCGATGCGCGCCTGCGTGGCTTTTAGCTCGGCACGGGCGGTTTGCACGTCTTCTTCACGGGTGGCGCCGCCGGCGGCCAGGTTCTGCTGGCGCTGGTACTTCTGGCGCGCCAGTTCGTGTTGAGCCTGTTGTTCCTGCAACTGCGCCTTGAGGTTTTCGATGGAAAACTGGCTGGCGTCGAGTTTGGCCTTTTGCGTGGCCGGGTCGATTTCCACCAGCAGTTGGCCTTCCTTGACCACGTCGCCGACTTCCACGTGGATCTTGCGAATTTGCCCCGAGGCCTGGGCGCCTACATCCACATAGCGCCGTGGCTGGAGGGTGCCGAGTGCGGTCACGCTGCTTTCTATATCACCGCGAGAGACCTGCACGGTGGCAAATTTGTCTCGGCCGGGCGGCAAGACTTGCCAGGCCGCAACAGCAATAACGGGAATCAGACAAAGGGCGATGAGCAGGGCGCGTCGGGCGGGACGGGGACGTTTCATGCAGGGTTCCGGCCAGTGGAAATCGGCCCGTCGTTCAGCAGGCACCGCGAACGGGCCACGGTCGAACGCTGTCGCAGGGCGCGACAGACACGGGGGGCTGTCCTTTAAACGAGAGACAGGGTGGGGAATTTAAGCGTTGAAAAACGCGGTAACAGGTATAGCTGGCAACAATTTGTCGGGCAAATGGAAACAGCGCTTTAAATCTATATGAGAATTACTATAAATTACGCGTCTGAATTTGCCACCATCGTGCCACTGCCTGTTTCGGCAGATCGCCGGTCTGGCTCAAGGATCGAAACCGCACCCTGCGGCCGGGAGTCATGTTGGAAAACTACTATCGCGAGCTGGTGTGTTTCCTGAACGCCAAGCTAGGCAACCGCCAGGTGGCCGAAGATGTGGTGCATGACGCTTATCTGCGGGTACTGGAGCGTTCCAGCGACACGCCAATCGAGCAGCCCCGCGCATTTCTCTACCGCACGGCCCTCAACCTGGTGATCGATGACCATCGGCGCAATGCCTCGCGCCAGGTCGAATCCCTTGATGTGCTCGACAGCGAAGAGCGCTATTTCAGTCCTTCCCCTCATCACACTCTCGATCATGGCCAGCGCCTGGCGCTGTTGCAGCGCGCGCTGGCCGAGTTGCCGGCGTTGTGCCGCGAGAGCTTTTTGCTGCGCAAGATCGAAGGGCTGTCGCACCCTGAGATCGCCGAGCACCTGGGCATTTCCAAGGCATTGGTCGAAAAACACATCGTCAATGCCATGAAACATTGCCGGGTGCGCATCAAGCAATGGGATGGACATTGATCGTTCCCGGTTAAATTTTTTTTCACCGTCCTCGTTCCTACTCAACAGACGATCTGCTGTCCTGCACAAGGCCGGTCAGGTCACCCAGGCTTCATCCCCGCTGTTGAGGGGTACATCCAGAGGACACTGGAAATGACACAGGCAATTGCATCGCCCATCGTTCACGACCTGATCGGCGTCGGTTTCGGCCCTTCGAACCTGGCGCTGGCCATCGCTCTGCAAGAGCGCGGCCCGACCCAGGGCGAGCTGGATGTGCTGTTTCTCGACAAGCAACCGACCTACAGCTGGCACGGCAACACGCTCTCGACCCAGAGCGAGCTGCAGATTTCCTTCCTCAAGGATCTGGTGACCCTGCGCAACCCGACGAGTCCGTACTCGTTCGTCAATTACCTCAAACAGCACGGTCGCCTGGTGGATTTCATCAACCTCGGCACCTTTTACCCGTGCCGCATGGAGTACAACGACTACCTGCGCTGGGTGGCGGCACAGTTCACCGAACAAAGCCGTTACGGCGAAGAAGTGCTGACCATCGAGCCGGTGCTGCACAACCATCAGGTTGAAGCGCTGCGGGTGATTTCCCGTGGGACGGACGGCCAGCAATTCGTTCGCACCGCGCGTTCGGTGGTGGTCAGCGCCGGCGGCACGCCGCGCATTCCGGAAGCGTTCAAGGCGCTGAAGGGCGATGCCCGAGTGTTCCACCACTCGCAATACCTGGCCGAGATGGCCAAACAACCGTGCGTAAACAATCAACCCATGAGCATCGCGATCATCGGTGGCGGCCAGAGCGCGGCGGAAGCCTTCATTGACCTGAACGATTCGTTCCCGTCGGTGCAGGTCGACATGATCCTGCGCGGCTCGGCGCTGAAACCGGCGGACGACAGCCCGTTCGTCAACGAAGTGTTCTCGCCGGAGTTCACCGACCTGATCTTCCAGCAGAAGAGCAGCGAGCGTGAGCGTCTGGTCAACGAGTACCACAACACCAACTACTCGGTGGTCGACATCGACCTGATCGAGCGCATCTACGGCATCTTCTATCGCCAGAAAGTCTCCGGTATTGCACGCCATGCGTTCCGCACCCTGACCACTGTCGAGAAAGCCACCGCTACCGAGCACGGTATTGAACTGACCGTGCGCAACAACGCCACCGGCGAAGTCACCGTGCGTGCCTACGACGCAGTCGTGCTGGCCACCGGTTACGAGCGTCAGATGCATCGCAAACTGCTGGCGCCGCTGGAAGAGTACCTGGGCGACTTCGAGGTCGATCGCAACTACAGACTGATCACCGACGAGCGCTGCAAGGCCGGTCTGTACATGCAGGGCTTCTGCCAGGCCAGCCACGGCCTGAGCGATACGCTGCTGTCGATCCTGCCGATCCGCGCGGACGAGATTGCCGGCTCGTTGTATGAGCATGGCAAGCATCGCGGGCACAGCCGTTCGGTGATGGATCTGTTGTTGGCGACTGCCAGCTGATTTTTGAGCGCCTGACACACCGCTTTCGCGAGCAAGCCCGCTCCCACACTGGATCTCTGCTGACCACAAAATCTGTGCTCAATGAAGATCCCCTGTGGGAGCAGGCTTGGTCCGGGCGGAGATCCGACGAAGAGGCCTTCAAGTACACCGCAAAAACTCATTCCTGAACCCTTCCTGAACACCCGCCACATTCCCCGACACACTTCTTTTTGCGGGTTTACTCTCCAGGCATCGGGGCGTAAGCTTCGCGCGTTTTCATCAATAGCGGAGACCCACAGTGGGTACTTGTTCGAGTGACAGTTGTCGGCCGGTCCTTGTAACCGGCAGATTCTCGGCAAGATAACGCGCATTCCTTTGTGCCGTTGTCTCGCCGAACAGCGAGCAGCGGCATCCCGATCATGGTCACTCGAGACCATGTCCCGACGTCCTTCTCATCGACGCTGAAAAGAGCGTGGTTTCGACTTTTTCGTCGCAATCGCAGCCCTATCGACACGCCTGTCTTTTTTGACCGGCGCGCCAACCCTTGCCGTGCCGGTTTTTCGGTGCAAGAGGGCTGGATGTACCTGCTTGACGGTTTCCCGGCTGACCATAGGGGCAACAGCCATGAAACTTACGCTCAAGGAATTTTTCGCAGGCTTCCTGCGGACCCGTCACATCGCCCGGCACTTCCGTCGTCTGGCCGTGCTGGATAGTCTTCGCGACACCACGGTCAGCCGTGAAGTGCCGTCCACCCTGGCCAACACGTTGGTGGACGCCGCCCATTGCGACAGCGGCGTGCTGCTGTCGAACCTCGGTACCCACACCGACGGCCTCACCGATTTCGAAGTCGATGTGCTGCGTGCGCAGCATGGCCTCAACGAAGTCGAGCATGAGCAACCGCTGCCGTGGTGGACCCACCTGTGGCACTGCTACAAAAACCCGTTCAACCTGCTGCTGACCCTGTTGGCGGTGATCTCGTGGCTGACTGACGACCTCAAGGCTGCCGTCGTGATCTTCTCGATGGTGGTGCTCTCGACCCTGCTGCGCTTCTGGCAGGAAAGCAAATCCAACCAGGCGGCCGACGCGCTCAAGGCGATGGTCAGCAACACTGCCACCGTACTGCGTCGGGATGCGCCACGCGCTGAATTGCCGATCAAGCAACTGGTGCCTGGCGATCTGATCGTGCTCTCGGCCGGCGACATGATTCCTGCCGATTGCCGCGTGCTCAGTGCCAAGGACCTGTTCGTCAGCCAGGCCGCGATGACCGGCGAATCGATGCCGGTGGAAAAATTCCCCCGTCAGGCGGATCGCGATACACGCAACCCGCTGGAGCTGGACAACATCCTGTTCATGGGCACCAACGTTGTGTCCGGCACGGCGGTGGCGGTGATTCTCACTACCGGCAACAGCACCTATTTCGGAGCGCTGGCGCTGCGGGTCGGGGCAACCGATCGGGCGGTGACTTCGTTCCAGCAAGGCGTGAACAAAGTCAGCTGGCTGTTGATCCGTTTCATGTTCGTCATGGCCCCGCTGGTGTTGTTCATCAACGGTTTCACCAAGGGTGACTGGACCGAAGCGCTGCTGTTCGCGCTGTCGATCGCTGTGGGCCTGACCCCGGAAATGCTGCCGATGATCGTCACCTCGACTTTGGCCAAAGGCGCGGTGTTCCTGTCGCGCAAGAAGGTCATCGTCAAACGTCTGGATGCGATCCAGAACTTCGGCGCCATGGACGTGCTGTGCACCGACAAGACCGGCACGCTGACCCAGGACAAGATCTTCCTGGCGCGCAATGTCGATGTCTGGGGCGAAGACTCCGATGACGTGCTGGAAATGGCTTATCTGAACAGCTACTACCAGACCGGCCTGAAAAACCTGCTCGACGTGGCGGTGCTGGAGCATGTGGAAGTCCACCGTGAACTGAAGGTCGGCACGGCGTTTCGCAAGGTCGACGAGATCCCGTTCGACTTCAATCGCCGGCGCATGTCGGTAGTGGTCGAAGGTCACGGTCAACCGCATCAGTTGATCTGCAAAGGTGCGGTGGAAGAAGTGTTGTCGGTGTGCACCCGGGTTCGTCACGGTGAAGTCGACGAAGCCTTGAGCGATGAATTGCTGGCGAGAATTCGTCAGGTAACAGCAGCATTCAACGCTGAAGGCTTGCGCGTGGTAGCGGTGGCAGCACGGTCGATGCCTGAAGGTCGCGACACTTACAGCCTGGGCGACGAGCAGGAACTGACGCTGATCGGTTATGTGGCATTCCTTGATCCACCGAAGGAAAGCACTGCACCGGCACTCAAGGCCCTGGCCGAACATGGTGTTGCCGTGAAAGTGCTGACCGGCGACAACGAATTGGTAACTGCCAAGATCTGCCGCGAAGTGGGCCTGGCTCAGCAAGGCCTGTTGATGGGCAACGACATCGAACGCATGAGCGACGCGGAGCTGGCGGTGGCGGTAGAGACCACCAACGTGTTCGCCAAGCTGACGCCGACCCACAAGGAACGCATCGTGCGCATCCTCAAAGGCAACGGCCATGTGGTCGGGTTCATGGGTGACGGCATCAACGACGCGCCGGCGCTGCGCACCGCGGACATCGGTATTTCCGTGGACAGCGCAGTCGATATCGCCAAGGAAGCGGCCGACATCATCCTGCTGGAAAAGAGCCTGATGGTGCTGGAGGAGGGGGTGCTGGAAGGGCGCCGGACCTTCGCCAACATGCTCAAGTACATCAAGATGACCGCCAGCTCGAACTTCGGCAACGTGTTCTCGGTACTGGTCGCCAGTGCGTTCATTCCGTTCCTGCCGATGCTGCCGATGCACCTGCTGGTGCAGAACCTGCTGTATGACATTTCGCAGATCGCGATCCCTTTCGATAACGTCGACGACGAAATGCTGAAACAGCCACAGCGCTGGCAGCCAGGGGACGTCGGGCGCTTCATGCTGTTCTTCGGCCCGATCAGTTCGATCTTCGACATCACAACGTTCGCCTTGATGTGGTACGTGTTTGATGCCAACACCCCGGATCACCAGACGTTGTTCCAGTCCGGCTGGTTCGTGGTGGGATTGCTGACCCAGACGCTGATCGTGCACATGATCCGCACGCCGAAGATTCCGTTCCTGCAAAGCCGCGCGGCCATGCCGTTGCTGGTGATGACTGGAATCATCATGGCCGTGGGCATCTTCCTGCCGATGGGGCCGCTGGCGCACTACTTCAAACTGCAGGCGCTGCCGTCGATGTACTTCGTGTTCCTGCCGGTGATCCTGCTGGCGTACATGGCACTGACCCAGGCCGTGAAAGGCTTCTACATCCGCCGGTTCGGCTGGCAGTAACAGGAAAGATTCCCCCCCTTGTGGGAGCAAGGGGGGCGGTTTCAAGGAGTTCAACATGCAAGCCATCAACAATATCAACCTCGATTCGCTGCTCGACACCCTGGTCAGCCTCAGCGCCGCCTTCATCCTCGGCGGCCTGATCGGCTTCGAGCGCCAGTACCGGCAACGCACGGCGGGCCTGCGCACCAACGTGCTGGTGGCGGTCGGTGCGGCGATTTTCGTCGACATGGCCAACCGCCTCGGCGGGGCGGAAGGCGCGGTCCGGGTGGTCGCCTACGTGGTGTCCGGGATCGGTTTCCTGGGCGCCGGCGTGATCATGCGCGAAGAGGGCAATGTGCGCGGCCTCAACACCGCTGCCACGCTGTGGACCTCGGCGGCGGTGGGCGCCTGTGCGGGTGCCGATCTGCTGGCCGAAGCGGTGCTCGGCACCTTGTTCGTACTCGCCGCGAATACCTTGCTGCGGCCGATCGTCAACAACATCAACCGCCAGCCGCTGGATGTGGTCTCGGCGGAAGTCACCAACATCGTCTATGTGATCGCCCGGCGTTCGCAGCAGACCGCCGTGTTCGCCTTGCTTGAAGCCGAGCTCGAACGCAGCAACTACCCGGCCAGTGACGTCGATGTACACGCCTTCGGTGCCGATGAAATCGAGATCGAAGCCACGCTCGCAACCACCTCGGTGGACGGCGACGAGCTGGACGCACTGGTGAAGCGGATTTCAACTTCGAACCTGGTGGTGCAGGCGTTCTGGAGTCCGAGCACCACGGAATAAAGCATTGAAACCCGATCATCGGGCCAATGGCGTGGAGTTGACGGGTGTTGTCTTCATTCTGATGAGTGACGGTTTTTTTCGGAATAGTCCTACAGAGACAATCCCGAAGCTTGGGTAGTCTTTGCCGCCACTTGAAGCGACTACCGGGACTCCCGCGATGACCGACAAAACCCTGCGTATCCTGATCGCCGACCCGCAGCATTTTCATCGGATGAAAATCGAGCGGATGTTCAATGGCCTCGATTACTACCGCATCGCGCCGGTGCAAAGCCTCGGCGAACTGTTGACACTGGTCGATTACGGTTGCGAGCCGTTCGATGTGCTGGTGGTCAACGCTGCGCTTGCGGCCGGGATGCCGGATCTGCGTGGTTTCCTGTTCGATCACCCGCAAGTCCGGTATGCGCTGGTCTATGGCGAACCGGCGAACTCATCGGCTGTTTCCGGGCAGTTTCAGGAAAAAATCACCTCCAGCGACGCCGCGTTGCCGTCAATGAACGCAATCACGCAGTTGATGGTATCGGTCGAGGCTTCCCTTGAGTGCCTGTCGCGCGGGCGTTCGGCAAGGTCCTTGGCGCAATTGCGTGCTTGAGCATGGATTGGTCGATGGCGCAACTGTCAGATCTGACAGGTGTGTCGCCGGGCATCTCGTGCAACAGTTGTAGCGCAGCTACCAATAGTCCCGTTCATGCAAGATCGGTGGCGTCCTCGTCATGTTTTCGCCCCGGGAGTGGTCATGGATTCAGCATTGATCGTCGATGATCATCCTGTGGTCGTCGGTGCCGTCAGAATGGTTCTGGAATCACTGGGCTATAAATCGATTCATGTGGCTTCGCGCGGCGTCGACGTGGTGCCGATGATTCGTGAGCATGCGCCGGGACTGATCGTGCTCGACTTGAAACTCGAAGGGATGGGCGGTCTTGAAGTGCTGGACCGGATCAATGTCCTCGGGTTGGTCTGCAAAATCGTGATTTTTTCATCGGCCGACCCGGCAAGCTATCTGGTGCGTTGCCGACGTGCAGGTGCGATGGCTTTTGTAGCCAAGTCTGCCGAGCTGCAGCAGTTGCAAAATGCGATCAAGGCTGTCCGTTCGGGTTATAGCTATTTCCAGGCGTTGCCTGAGATCGCCGCAGGGCAGTCAGATCTGCACAGTGATGAGCGGCAACTGATCGAACGATTGTCCAATCGTGAATTGCACATCCTCGGGCAACTGGCGCACGGCAAGCCCAACAAGCTCATCGCCGAGGAGATGAACCTCAGTCACAAGACCATCAGCACCTACAAGACTCGCTTGATGCTCAAGCTCGGGTTGAAGTCGCTGGTGGCGCTGAGCGACTTCGCCAATCGCCACAAGCTGCAATGAGTGGCTGCGCATGATGAGGCCGCTGCCGTTCGCCTTCCTGATGCTTTTGATGCTCGCCAACATGGTGCAGGCGGGCGAGGCCGTGCAGAAACTGGAAATTGTCTCCCGCACCCGGTTGGATGGCGTGCAGATTCGTCTCGATGAACAGGATCGACAGTGGCTCAGTGCGCATCCGGTGTTACGCATCGGTGCTTCCGGGCCGGACTATCCACCTTTTGAAGTGACCCGCAACAAGCACGAGCTGGAAGGGCTCACCGCTGATTACGCCGACGCGATTGCGCAGGTGCTGGGCATTCGGATCAAAGTCTGGTGTTACCCCGACCGCGAATCCGCCATGGCCGCGCTCGAGGCAGGGGACGTGGACTTGCTGGGCACCTCGAACAATTTCGAGATCGCCAGGCCCGGCCTGATACTGTCCCGGTCCTACGCCGAGGATCAGCCGATGTTGGTGACCCGGCTCGGTGAGTCGCTGCCGGACAATCTGGCGGGCAAACGCATCGCCATGGTGAGTGACTACTTGCCGGCTTCGACTATCGAGAAGGCGTATCCGCAAGCGATTCTGCAACGCTACCCGTCCATTCTGGATGCGCTCGGCGCCGTGGCGTTCGGTCGCGATGACCTGTACCTCGGCGATTTCATCAGCGCCAGCTACCTGATCAACACCCACTTTCACAACGTTCTGCAACTGGCCGGGCCTACCGGCCTTGACGCTAATCCATTCGCTTTTGCCCTGAATCGCCGCAACACGCAATTGAAGCAATTGGTCGACAAGGCCTTGCTGGCCATTCCCATGGAGCAGCGTCTGTCCATGGAGCTGCGCTGGAGCGCTGGTCGCGCGGACATGGCAGCGCAGTCACCGGTTAGCCTGAGTGCCGGCGAGCTGCAATGGCTGGCTCAGCATCGGGTCGTGCGGGTCGGTGCGATCGATGACTTTGCGCCACTGACCTCCTTTGATTCCGAAGGCCGTTTCAGCGGACTGACTGCTCAATTGCTCAACCTGATCAGTCAGCGCAGTGGCCTGACATTCGAGGTGGTACGGGGGAAGTCCCTGGATCGCCAGGTTGAACAGCTCAAGAACGGTGAGCTGGATCTGTTGCCAGTGCTGACACCGAGCCGTGAACGTGAGCTTGAAATGCTGTTCACCCGGTCGTACGGCGACAGTCCCTTTGTACTGATCACGAACAAAACGGCGCAAGGACCTCGCAGCCTGGAGGAGATGGCGGACAAACGCCTGGCGCTGTATCGCGGTAATCCGTTGCGCGCCTATTTGTTGGAACACGTACCGAAAATTCGTCTGGTCGAATTGCCAAGCCCCTCGGCGGGCATGCAGGCACTGCTCGACGGTAAGGCCGACGCGACACTGAGCTCGTTGCTGGTGGCGCGTTATCAAATCGATCACCAATACCGCGACCGCCTGAATATCGTCTCCACGCTGGGCGATCAGCCGGCCCGGATCGCGATGGCCACGTCCCTTGATGCTCCGCAACTGCAATCGATCCTGAACAAGGCGTTGCTGAGCATCGCCCCGCAGGAAATGGACGAACTGTTTGCGCGCTGGAGTCGTAACGTGGTGCTGCAAGACAGTTATTGGCAGCGTCATCGGGAGCAAATCCTGCGCGGATTTGCCGTTGCGGCAGGGTTGTTGTTGCTGGCATTGGGCTGGATCGCTTTTCAACGCCGGCAGATCCGTCAGCGTCAGCAATGGCTGGAGCAACTGGAGGAGGCCAAGGTTGCGGCCGACAAAGCCAACCGTGCCAAAAGCACGTTTCTGGCAACCATGAGCCACGAAATTCGCACGCCCATGAATGCTTTGCTGGGCATGCTCGAACTGGCGCTCAAACATGCCGATGAAGGCGTGACCGATCGCCCGGCCATCCAGGTGGCATCCACTGCGGGGCAGCAACTGCTGGCATTGATCGGCGATATTCTAGACATTGCACGCATCGAGTCCGGGCAGCTGTCGCTGGCCCCCGAGCGCGCCAATCTGAGTGAAGTGGTGGTGGCGGTGTGTCAGGTTTTCGAAGGACTGGCGCGACAGAAGCAATTGTTGTGGCAGGTAGAACTGGATAAACACAGCAACATTGAAGTGATGCTGGACCCTCTGCGCTTCAAGCAGATTCTTTCGAACCTGTTGAGCAATGCGATCAAGTTCACCGATAGAGGTCAGGTTCGCCTGTACTTGCGAGTTTTCAGCCTGCAGGACGGACAGGTGGAAGTGGGCGTAATCGTCGAAGACAGTGGCCCCGGGATCAGCGAGGAAGATCAGCAACGCTTGTTCAGCCCGTTTGTGCAGGTCGGCGAACAGCCGTCGATTCGCGGTGGTTCTGGTCTGGGGCTGGTGATCAGCCGCAATCTATGTCGAATGATGGGCGGCGACTTGTGGATGACTAGCGAACCCGGACGTGGCACCCAGGTCATGCTGCGACTGGAGCTGCCCGTGCTGGCGCCGCTCGTGCAGGAAGTCACAACGACGCCCGCAGCGACGGCGATAAAGTCACTGAACGTGCTGGTGGTGGAGGATCACCCAGTCAATCGTTTGTTGCTGTGCCGGCAGTTGAGCGAGCTTGGGCATCGCTCCGTCGACACCGATGATGGTGAGAAGGGGCTGGCAGTGTGGCGCAAGCAGTCTTTCGATGCGCTGATCACCGATATCAACATGCCCGGAATCAACGGTCATGAACTGACGCAAGCGATTCGCAAAGAAGAGACGGCGACGGGCAGGGCGGCTTGCCTGATTCTGGGGGTTACCGCCGATGCGCAGATTGAAGCAAAACAGCGATGCCTGGCCGCCGGAATGGATGATTGTCTGTTCAAACCGGTTTTGCTGCGCGAGCTGAGCCAGGCCTTGATGGCCGCAGGGGCGGGCGAAGCGCAGGTCGAGAGCGGTGACGATCAGGTATCGGCCGAGTTCGACCTGAGTGCGCTGTTGCGACTGGCCGGAGCGGACAACCCTTTGATCGGGCAATTGCGTGAAGAGGTGCTGAGCAGCCTGCGCATTGACCTCGAACGACTGGATGTCTCAGGCCGGGAAGGTGACCGCGCCGGTTTGCGTGATCTGGCGCATCACGTCACGGGCGGGGCCCATATGATCGGTGCCGAGCGCGTGGTCTCGGCCTGTCGGGTGCTGGATCAGGCTTGCCGTGACAGTGAACCCGAGGCGGCATTGATGGCCGCAATCGATTTGCTGCGCAAGGCCATGCACGACCTCGCGCAGCAGCTTCAGGCCTGATCGATCAGTCCCACAGCGGAGCGATGCCTTTGGGGCTGGTCAGGCGATGGCCGCGATCCAGTGTGGCGATCAGTGCCATGTCGGCATCGCTCAGGGTCAGCGCGGTGGCGCCGAGGTTGCTTTGCAGGTTGGCGCGCTTGGTCGACGATGGAATCACCGCGTAACCCGATTGCATCGCCCACGCCAGAGTGACCTGCGCCGGAGTGGCTTGCAGGCGCTCGGCGATGTCGACAATCAAAGGATCCTTCAGCACTTCGCCATAGGCCAGGGTCATGTACGACGTGATCTGGATGCCCTGGCTCTGGGCAAATTCCACCACCTTGCGGTTTTGCAGATACGGGTGCAGCTCGATCTGGTTGGTTGTGATGTTTTCTACGCCGACGGCGGCAATCGCCTGTTTCATCAAGTCGATGGTGAAATTGGACACACCGATCTGCCGGGTCAGGCCCAGACGCTTGGCTTCCAGCAGGGCGGCCATGAATTCTTCCACCGGCACCTGATCCTCCGGCGACGGCCAGTGGATCAGCGTCAGGTCGAGGTAATCGGTCTGCAGCTTCTGCAGGCTTTCCTTGAGGCTCTCGATCAAGCGGTCCCCGGCGAAGTTGGCGATCCAGATCTTGCTGGTGATGAACAGTTCGTCGCGAGGGACGCCACTGGCGGCGATGGCCTGGCCGACCTCGGCTTCGTTCTCATAGATTTGCGCGGTGTCGATGACCCGGTAACCGAGTTCAAGGGCGGTGCTCACCGAATCGATGACCACCTGACCTTGCAGGCGAAACGTACCAAGACCGAAAGCGGGAACAGACATGCAGGACTCCAGGGTTGCAGTGGGAATGGGCGGCAGTATCCGTGTCTGATTCCTTTGGAAAAACCGCTGTCGGGACAAAGTACTGTTGACTGAAAGTCACGAATCAGTGCGATGGCACATCGTTCCATGAGTAGAACGATGAGGACGGTTTTGGCTGACTAGTGCCAAATGCGTGGCGAATTTATGATCAGCCCATGATCAACCTGATTTCGGAGTCCACCATGAAAAACCTCATCGGTATCTATACCAGCCCTCGCGGCCACTGGGTCGGCGATGGGTTTCCGGTGCGTACCCTGTTTTCCTACGACAACCTGGGCCAGCACATCAGCCCGTTCCTGCTGCTCGATCACGCAGGCCCTGCGCAGTTCACGCCGACGGCTGAAAGACGTGGCGTGGGTCAGCACCCGCACCGTGGCTTCGAAACCGTAACCATCGTTTATGACGGTGAAGTGGAACACCGCGATTCCACGGGCAGCGGGGGCAAGATCGGTCCCGGTGATGTGCAATGGATGACCGCCGCTTCCGGGATCCTGCACGAGGAATTTCACTCCGCAGATTTCGCCAGGACCGGTGGCAACCTGGAAATGGTGCAGTTGTGGGTCAACCTGCCGGCCAAAGACAAGATGGCCGAGCCGGGTTATCAGACGATTCTCGATAGCGACATCCCGAATGTCGCACTCCGGGGCGACGCCGGGAACCTGCGGCTGATCGCGGGTGAATTCGACGGCCATAAGGGGCCTTCCCGTACCTTCACGTCCATCGATGTCTGGGATCTGCGCCTCAACGCCGGGAAGTTGCTGACGCTGGATCTGCACGAGGGCCGGAACACCGCGCTGGTGGTGCTGCGCGGTTCGGTCCGGATCAATGATCAGGAGTCGGCGGGCGTTGGGCAGTTGGCGTTGTTCGAGCGTGATGGCAATCAACTGACCCTTGAGGCCAGCGAGGATGCAACGGTGTTGCTGCTCAGTGGCGAGCCGATCGATGAACCGATTGTCGGTCACGGTCCGTTCGTGATGAACACCGAGCAAGAGATCCACCAGGCCTTTGTCGACTTCCAGTCGGGTCGTTTCGGGCGCATGCCAGCCTGAACCGGGTTGTCATTTGCCGCTGTGGGAGCCCGTTCGCTCCCACAGTTTTTCCGGCACCGCCAAATAGCACGCTTCCCGCCAAATCAATTGCTCCTACACTAAGCCCAATCTGTGCGATCTTCTCGCGATTGACCTCTGTCGGAGTTGTTTGATGCTGTCTCTGCTGACCGAACATCCGTTGTTCTGCGCGTTGATCCTGATCCTGCTCGACCTGGGCCTGTGGCGCCTGATCAGTTCCCATGGCAGCGAATGGAAGCTGCTGGTGCGGGTGCTGATTTTCAGCCTGTTCAGCGTGCTGTTGTTCAATGAAGGCCTCAATCCGATGGAGCCGGCACCGTGGGCCGACAACGTGCCGCTGCATCTGGCGGCGACCGGGTTGCAGATTGGCTGGTGGTTGTTCGGTGCACGTACTCTGACGGTGTTGATCGGCGCGGTGATGATGCAGCGGGTCGGGCACACCGGACGGCTGCTGCAGGATCTGCTCGGCGCGGTGATTTTCCTGATTGCCATTATTGCGGCACTGGCCTATGTGCTCGATCTGCCGGTCAAAGGCGTGCTGGCCACCTCTGGAGCCTTGGCGATCATCGTCGGTCTGGCGCTGCAAAGCACCCTGAGCGACGTGTTCTCCGGCATCGTCTTGAACACCACCAAACCCTATCAACTCGACGACTGGATCTCCATCGACGGCACGGAAGGGCGGGTGACCGACATCGACTGGCGCGCCACGCGTCTGCAAACCTCCCAGGGCAGCATGGCTGTGATTCCCAACTCGCTGGCGGCCAAGGCCAAGATCATCAACTTCAGCCGGCCGAGCAATATGTTCGGGGTTTCCGTCAGCGTGCAGGTCAGTCCCCATGCGCGGCCGAACTCGGTGATCGATGCCCTGGAGCGGGCGATGCAGGGCTGTCGGCCGCTGCTGGACAACCCGGCGCCGAGCGTGGCGCTGAAGAGCTCCAGCAGTGCCGGCGCAGAATATGAAATCAGCGGGTTTGTGGCTTCGATGAGCGAGAAGCGTGCGGTGCGCAATCAGCTGTTCGATCTTGCTTACCGACATCTGCAAGCGTCCGGGGTCAATCTGCTGTCGAGCGATGAGCCCGCCGCGCCGGCCCATCTCTCGCGGCCACGGGCGTTGCTCGACAGCTCGCCGATTTTCTCCACCCTGCGTCAGGAAGAGAAAGAAACCTTCAGTCAGAACATGACCCTGCAAACTTTCCGCGCCGGCGAGATCATTCTGGCGGGCGGGGAGGTCAGCGATCATCTGTTCATCATTGAATCCGGCGTGGTTTCGGTGACTTTGAAGCGCCACGGCACACCGTTCGAGTCCGGGCGCATGGGGCCGGGTGAAGTGATCGGCGAGGCGGGGATTCTTTCCGACACCTCGCTGCCGGCTGACTTTTCCGCCAAGACCTTCTGTGCGCTGTATCGCATCGAAAAGTCGTATCTCAAGCCTTGCCTGGACGCCCGCCACGACATTAACGACGCGATGAAGGCTTTGCTCGATTTCCGCTTGCTCAAAGCCCAATCCCTGACCCAGGAAGCGCCGGTGGTCGCGCCGAAAAAAGGCTTTCTGCAGTGGCTGCGCAATCGCGCCTGATGACAGTCAGCGCTGCTCGTACCCGGCGAGTTTGCGCTCAAGGTTCAGGCGCACCTGTGGCCATTCGTCATCGATGATGCTGAAGCGTACCGAGTTGCGCTTGCGGCCGTCCGGCATGATCCGCTCGTGCCGCACGATGCCTTCCTGCTGCGCGCCCAGACGCAGGATCGCATTGCGTGATTTCTGGTTGTTTTCGTCGGTGGTGAATTGCACGCGCACGCAATCGAGCACTTCGAAGGCGTGCCGCAGCATCAGGTATTTGGCTTCGGTGTTGACGAAAGTTTTCTGAAAGCGTGCCGAGATCCAGCTGCTGCCGATTTCCAGCTTGCGATTGAGCGGGTCGATCTTCCAGAACCGGGTCGAGCCGATCACCTCGCCGGTTTCCTTCAACACGATCGCAAACGGCATGACGGTGCCTGCCTCGCGGCCATCGAGGGCCTTCTTCAAGTAGCTGTCGACGGTGGTCGCCGAGGGCACCACGGTGACGGTGAGGTTCCACAGCTCGCCGTCGGCAGCGGCGTGGAGCAAGGCGTCGGCGTCGGTGTACTGGAGAGGGCGCAGGACGATGCCCTGGCCTTGCAGCGTGGTTTGCATGAGGGGCGGCTCTCGACGGTTCGGGCAAGCGTCCATTACGCCGCAACGGACCGCGTCGTTGCAACTGTTCAAGCAACCTGAGCCGGATCAGTCAGCAGAGCCGATTGGTGAAATCTATTGTCGGTCCGATAGCCGGATCCCGTATACATGGCGACCATCGGCGGAGCGATCCGCGCCTCCCTGCAAAAGGACTGAGCAATGAGCGAGCCACGCCTGGCGAATCTGAAACAGTATCTGCAACGGCTGGGGTTCGACACGCCCCCGGCACCGACCCTTGAAACCCTGCGACTGTTGCAGTTGCGTCATACCGGCGCCTTTGCTTTCGAGAATCTGTCGACCCTCTCTGGCGAGCCGGTGCTGATCGATTTGCCATCGATCCAGCGCAAGGTCCTGAGCGATGCCCGTGGCGGTTACTGCTACGAACTCAACAATCTGTTTCTGGCCTTGTTGCTGGAGTTGGGGTTCGATGCCCGGGGCATCAGTGGTCGTGTGGTCATGAATCAGCCTGAAGGCAGCTGGACGGCACGGACTCATCGTTTAAGCCTGGTGACCCTCGACGGGGTGCGTTATATCACCGACGTCGGCTTCGGCGGGATGGTGCCAACCGCGCCGCTGATACTGGATACTGAAGCCGAGCAGCCCACCCCTCACGAACCCTATCGCATCGAAGTACAGGCCGATGGCTACATGCTGCGGGCCAGGGTCGCCGGTGAATGGCGACCGATGTACCTGTTCGACCTGCAACGCCAGGAAGACATCGATTACACCCTCGGCAACTGGTACGTCTCGACCCATCCTGACTCGCCGTTCATCCAGCGCTTGATGGTCGCACGCACTGGCGACGGCTGGCGGCGCACGTTGAACAACGGCAGCTTCGCGATCCATCGCATCGGTGCCGAGAGCGAGCGGCGTGAGGTGACGGATGTCGATGAACTGATCGAATTGCTGGAGCGGGAATTCGGATTGCGCTTGCCGCACCAGCCTGGTGCGCGTCTGGCGCTGGCGCGCTTGATCCAGCCGGCCTGAAACCTAAGGCTTTGCATCCGGCTCCAGCACCCGCCGGATTTCGTTCACGGCCGCCGACAGTTTTTTCTCAAGACTCTTGAGGTCGGTGGCGGTGATGCCTTTCTTGAATTGCCCGATGGAATGCTCGAGTTCAACGGCATCGCCACGGCTGTTAAGCAGCGCGTGGCGCAGAGTATTGTTGATTACCGTCTGATAGCCAAACCCCTCCTCTTCGGCAACCGTACGTGCAGCCTCGATGACCGCATCATCGAGCATGATGGTGATGCGCGTTTTACCCTTGTTGGACGCCAATGCGCCGCGTTTTCCCTGAGAGAAGTCGTACTCGTCTTTCATGGGTCAAGCCTCCAGAAAATATTCGCGACGTTCGCTCGGTGTAGCGACACGTGCGGAAATGATTCGAACGAAATTCGGTTCGCGGTAACTGTACGCAACAACCAGCAAACGTCCCTTGCCATCGTTGCCGAGTGTGATCCAGCGTTGTTCGTCATGGTCGTTATCCTCAATCGTCAATGCTCGCTCATCGTGGAAGACCGGTTCGGCCTCGGCGAGGCTGATCCCTCTGTGCTTGAGTTTGTTGGCAGCATTCTTGCTTTTGTCGAACTGAATCCTGAATGACTTCATTATGCATACTTTATATGTATAAAAAAGAGAGCGGCCGCGCCGTCGGTCGCCATGAACACTTCAGCCTAGGTGGATAGAGCGCAGGAGCAGTTAACGATGTGTTGCCGGATTTGTGAGGAATGGAAGCGGCGGGATAGAAGGTTGGGTGGCTACCTATCCATAATGTGACCGATAAGTTGTATACAACTCTATGGACATTTGTCACGAGTATTGAATACAGTGTGCGCATAACAAAAACCAGGGAACCCCCCACCATGAAAACGCCCCATGTTTCACACCAACGGCCCGAGGACGAAAACCTCGGGGTCGGCGCGAATATGGCTTACGGCCTGCAACATGTTCTGACCATGTATGGCGGTATCGTCGCGGTGCCGCTGATCATCGGTCAGGCCGCCGGGTTGTCGCCGGCGGACATTGGTCTGTTGATTGCTGCTTCATTGTTTGCGGGGGGGCTGGCCACGTTGCTGCAAACCCTGGGTCTACCGTTTTTCGGATGTCAATTGCCGCTGGTGCAGGGCGTGTCGTTCTCCGGTGTTGCCACGATGGTGGCGATTGTCAGCAGTGGCGGGGAGGGCGGCTTTCAGTCAGTGCTCGGCGCAGTGATTGCCGCGTCGTTGATCGGCTTGCTGATCACGCCGGTGTTCTCGCGAATCACCAAGTTCTTCCCACCGCTGGTCACGGGCATCGTGATCACCACCATCGGCCTGACCCTGATGCCGGTGGCCGCACGCTGGGCCATGGGTGGCAACAGCCACGCTGCGGACTTCGGCAGCATGCAGAACATCGGTCTGGCGGCGGTCACGCTGGTGCTGGTGCTGTTGCTGAGCAAGATCGGCAGCTCCACCATCTCGCGTCTGTCGATCCTGTTGGCGATGGTGATCGGCACGGTGCTGGCGGTGTTTCTTGGCATGGCAGACTTCTCCAGCGTTACTCAAGGGCCGATGTTCGGCTTCCCGACGCCGTTCCATTTCGGCATGCCAACCTTCCACTTCGCCGCGATCCTGTCGATGTGCATCGTGGTCATGGTGACGCTGGTGGAAACCTCGGCGGACATCCTGGCGGTCGGTGAAATCATCGGCACCAAGGTTGACTCCAAGCGTCTGGGCAACGGACTGCGGGCGGACATGCTGTCGAGCATGTTTGCGCCGATCTTTGGATCGTTCACCCAGAGCGCTTTCGCCCAGAACGTTGGCCTGGTGGCGGTGACAGGAATCAAGAGCCGTTATGTGGTGGCGACCGGCGGCATCTTTCTGGTGATCCTCGGCCTGCTGCCATTCATGGGCCGGGTCATCGCAGCCGTACCGACGTCGGTACTCGGCGGCGCCGGTATCGTGCTGTTCGGCACCGTGGCGGCGAGCGGCATCCGCACGCTATCCAAGGTTGACTACCGCAACAACGTCAACCTGATCATCGTTGCGACCTCGATCGGTTTCGGCATGATCCCGATTGCTGCGCCGAACTTCTACGATCACTTCCCGAGCTGGTTCGCGACCATTTTCCATTCGGGCATCAGTTCGTCGGCCATCATGGCGATCCTGCTGAACCTGGCGTTCAACCACTTCACGGCGGGTAACTCGGATCAGCAGTCGGTGTTCGCGGCGGCGGAAGAGCGGACCCTGCGTTATCGGGATCTGGCGGCGCTGCGCGAGGGCGACTACTTCAGCGACGGTAAGCTGCATGACTGCGACGGCAACGAAGTGCCGGTGATCGATCCGGACGCGGATCACGGTCATGGCGCGCCAAAGGCACATGCCAAGAGCAGCGAGCATGTCTGACCGCTGTAGATGAATGAAAAAGGGCCGATCAGTCGGGAAACTGATCGGCCCTTTTTCTATGGCGCCACTTTTTTCAGCGCCCACAAAAAAGCCCCTGAATCTTTCGATTCAGGGGCTCTGTATTTGGCTCCACAACCTGGACTCGAACCAGGGACCCAGTGATTAACAGTCACTTGCTCTACCAACTGAGCTATTGCGGAATTGGTGCGTATGTTACTGATTTAAAAAGACTAGTCAAGCGTCACATGTAATTTTTTTGGAAATTTCAGGACGGACGGCGGTTTCGTCGCGAATGGCGGTTACCGGAACCGCACCAGAGGTCTACCATGGCTGCCCGGAAGTGGTCACACGCGCTGCCGGCCATTCGCCGAAAAGGTACGCGCCATGAATAGATCCATCCTGATCCATCGTCCTGCCGAGGTGTTCGCATGAGCACCGCGCAAATCAGCCTGCCCAAAGGCGTCGGCCCGCACGCCGAAAAGCTTTTCGACGCGATCACTCAGGCCGGTACGGCTGAAGAGCTGAATCGCGCGGGTGGCAAGGCCGAAGGTTTTGTCCTCGGTCTGGAAAGCACCAAGGCCATCAAGAGCCAGATCGCCGAATCGCTCTACGTCGTTTATGACGACGCGGCGACTCAGCGTGCAACGGAACTGGCTTAACCGCCGAACGTGAAGGTGCCGAGCATCAGTTTGGCGTACAGCATCGTCGCGCCCAGTTGCACCAGCCACAGCGCCAGCCCACCGAGAAACACCCCGGCGGCGACTTGCAGGACCAGATTGTTGCCGCGTTTGGCTGGGGCGCGGGGGATGAAGTCATCCAGATCGTCGCGGTCGGCGCGCAGGTCATCGTTTTTCATGTCGTCTCTCTGAAATATCGTCTGTGTGCAGTCTAGAGGGTACGGCGGCTTTTCTTCAGACAAATAAAAAACGGGAAGCTCGAAAGCTTCCCGTTTTCAGTGCTACGCCAGATCAGATGACCTGAACAATGGCGTCCGTCACGGCTTCGATGTTGCTCTGGTTCAGCGCAGCGACGCAGATGCGGCCGGTGTCCAGGGCGTAGATGCCGAACTCGTTGCGCAGGCGGTGAACCTGTTCGGTGGTCAGGCCGGAGTAGGAGAACATGCCACGCTGGCGACCGACGAAGCTGAAGTCACGCTGCGGGGCTTTCTTCGCCAGCAGAGCGACCATCTGCTCGCGCATGCCGCGAATGCGCAGGCGCATTTCTGCCAGTTCGGCTTCCCATTGGGCGCGCAGTTCCGGGCTGTTCAGTACAGCGGCAACGACGCTTGCACCGTGGGTCGGCGGGTTGGAGTAGTTGGTGCGGATCACGCGTTTGACTTGCGACAGCACGCGCGCGCTTTCTTCTTTCGATTCGCTGACGATCGACAGGGCACCGACACGCTCGCCATACAGCGAGAACGACTTGGAGAACGAGCTCGACACGAAGAAGGTCAGGCCGGACTCGGCGAACAGACGCACGGCAGCGGCGTCTTCGGCGATGCCGTCACCAAAGCCCTGGTATGCCATGTCGAGGAACGGCACGTGACCTTTGGCCTTGACCGCTTCCAGCACGTTGTTCCAGTCCGCCGGGCTCAGGTCGACGCCGGTCGGGTTGTGGCAGCAGGCGTGCAGCACGATGATCGAGCCGTTCGGCAGGGCGTTGAGGTCTTCGAGCAGGCCGGCACGGTTCACGTCGTGGGTGGCGGCGTCGTAGTAACGGTAGTTCTGCACCGGGAAGCCGGCGGTTTCGAACAGGGCGCGGTGGTTTTCCCAGCTCGGGTCGCTGATGGCCACAACGGCATTCGGCAGCAGTTGCTTGAGGAAGTCGGCACCGATTTTCAGTGCGCCGGTACCGCCGACGGCCTGAGTGGTGACAACGCGACCAGCGGCCAGCAGTGGCGAGTCATTGCCGAACAGCAGCTTTTGCACGGCCTGATCGTAGGCAGCGATGCCGTCGATTGGCAGGTAGCCACGGGAGGCGTGCTGAGCGGCGCGAATGGTTTCGGCTTCGATGACGGCGCGCAGGAGTGGAATTCGCCCCTCTTCGTTGCAGTACACACCCACCCCGAGGTTGACCTTATTGGTCCGGGTATCGGCGTTGAATGCTTCGTTGAGGCCCAGGATTGGATCGCGGGGTGCCATTTCGACAGCGGAGAACAGGCTCATTTTTACGGCAGCTCTATTGGAGAGTGGAGGGACGTGTGGCGCTCCAGCCGAATGCACTAGAGCGGTGCACAAACGGGGAGCTAGTATAGAGGCCATCATCGATCAATGGCGACAGGCGAATTGGCTTTTAAGGTAAGTTTTTCCGATTATTTCTAGACCGTTAGTCGATTGGTCTTGTCGGAGACTTTACCGGATGTAGGACGTTTGCCTTGAAAGGCGAGGCAATCGGCTCCACATTCAGCACAATCTTCGTTTTTCCTTGCGCGACATCGGTCGTTTGCGGTCTTTCTCGTGGGGCTCCGGTTTGTCCGCAGCGTCGCGATTCCAGAGGTGTTTATGTCTGAATTCCAGCTCGTCACCCGATTCGACCCTGCCGGCGATCAGCCTGAAGCCATTCGCCAGATGGTCGAGGGCATCGAAGCCGGGCTGGCGCACCAGACCCTGCTCGGTGTGACCGGTTCGGGCAAGACCTTCAGCATCGCCAACGTGATCGCCCAGGTTCAGCGCCCGACCCTGGTACTGGCGCCGAACAAGACCCTGGCCGCGCAGTTGTACGGCGAGTTCAAGTCGTTCTTCCCGAACAACGCCGTCGAATACTTCGTTTCCTACTACGACTACTACCAGCCTGAAGCCTATGTGCCGTCGTCCGACACCTTCATCGAGAAGGATGCGTCGATCAACGACCACATCGAGCAGATGCGTCTGTCGGCGACCAAGGCGTTGCTGGAGCGCAAGGACGCGATCATCGTCACTACGGTGTCGTGCATTTACGGTCTGGGCAGCCCGGAAACCTATTTGAAAATGGTGTTGCACGTCGATCGCGGCGACAAACTCGATCAACGTGCGCTGGTGCGACGCCTGGCCGACCTGCAATACACCCGCAACGACATGGATTTCGCCCGGGCGACGTTCCGTGTGCGCGGTGATGTGATCGACATCTATCCGGCTGAATCCGACCTCGAAGCGATCCGCATCGAGTTGTTTGATGACGAAGTGGAGAGCATTTCCGCGTTCGACCCGCTCACCGGCGAAGTCATCCGCAAGTTGCCGCGCTTCACCTTCTACCCGAAGAGCCACTATGTGACGCCCCGGGAAACCCTGCTCGACGCCATCGAGGGGATCAAGGTCGAGTTGCAGGAACGCCTGGAATATCTGCGCAACAACAACAAACTGGTGGAAGCCCAGCGACTGGAACAGCGCACCCGGTTTGACCTGGAGATGATCCTCGAACTCGGCTACTGCAACGGCATCGAAAACTACTCGCGCTATCTGTCGGGTCGCCCGGCCGGTGCGGCGCCTCCGACGCTCTACGATTACCTGCCGGCGGACGCCTTGCTGGTAATCGACGAGTCCCACGTCAGCGTGCCGCAAGTCGGTGCGATGTATAAGGGCGACCGTTCGCGGAAAGAAACCCTGGTGGAATATGGCTTCCGTCTGCCGTCGGCGCTGGACAATCGGCCGATGCGTTTCGACGAATGGGAAGGGGTGAGCCCGCAGACCATTTTCGTTTCGGCCACGCCCGGCAACTATGAAGCCGAGCACGCCGGACGAGTGATCGAACAAGTGGTACGCCCGACCGGTCTGGTCGACCCGCAGGTTGAAGTGCGTCCAGCGCTGACCCAGGTTGACGATTTGCTTTCGGAAATCACCAAGCGTGTAGCGGTGGAAGAGCGGGTGCTGGTCACCACGCTGACCAAGCGCATGGCCGAAGACTTGACCGATTACCTGGCTGATCACGGCGTGCGAGTGCGTTATCTGCACTCGGACATCGACACGGTCGAGCGGGTCGAAATCATCCGCGACCTGCGCCTGGGGACTTTCGATGTATTGGTGGGGATCAACCTGCTCCGCGAAGGCCTGGACATGCCGGAAGTCTCGCTGGTGGCGATTCTCGATGCGGACAAGGAAGGCTTCCTGCGTTCCGAGCGTTCGCTGATCCAGACCATCGGCCGGGCGGCACGTAACCTCAATGGCCGGGCGATTCTCTACGCGGATCGCATGACCGGTTCGATGGAGCGTGCCATCGGCGAAACCGAGCGCCGTCGCGACAAACAGATTGCCTTCAACCTGGCCAACGGCATCACGCCGAAGGGTGTGTTCAAGGACGTCGCCGACATCATGGAAGGCGCCACCGTGCCCGGTTCGCGCAGCAAAAAGCGCAAAGGCATGGCCAAGGCCGCCGAGGAAAACGCCAAGTACGAAGCCGAACTGCGTTCGCCGAGCGAGATCACCAAGCGCATTCGCCAACTGGAAGAGAAGATGTACCAGTTGGCCCGCGACCTGGAGTTCGAAGCGGCGGCGCAGATGCGCGACGAGATTGCCAAAATGCGTGAGCGACTTTTGGCTGTTTGATCTTCATTGCCTGACAGTGCCTCATCGCGAGCAGGCTCGCTCCCACATTGGATCTGTGTCGTTCACAAATCTCCTTTGGGAGCGAGCCTGCTCGCGATTGGGGCCACTCGGTCTCAGTGTGCCTCGCCGGCCTTCAGGCCGGCCGGCAGCTTCTTGGTCAGCAAGATCGCCAGCATGCTGATCCCCAGCGCAATCCCGACAAAATGAAACGCATCGTTGTAGGCCATGATCAGCGCCTGCTGATGCACGATTTCGCTCAATTTCCCCAGCGCTGCCGTGTCACTGCCGAAACGATCGGTCATCGACGCCAGCCGTTCGGCCACCTGCGGATTGGTAGGCACCACCGCTTCGCGCAAGTAATCGAAGTAGGTCTTGGTGCGCGCATCCAGCAACGTCGCGAGCAGGGCGATGCCGATGGCGCCGCCGAGGTTGCGCAGGATGTTGAACAGGCTCGAGGCCGAGCCCGCGTCCTGCGGCAGGATGTAAGCGGTGGCGATCAGCGAAATGGTCACCATGATCAACGGCTGGCCGAGGGCACGGATGATCTGGATCTGATTGAACTGCGGCCCGGCAAAGTCCGGGTTCAGTACTCCGGATGAAAAACTCGCCAATCCGAACAGCCCGAACCCCAAGGTACACAGCCATTTGGGCGACACGAACTTCATCAGTTTCGGCACCAGCGGAATCAGGAACAGCTGCGGCACGCCCATCCACATGATCACTTCGCCGATCTGCAAGGCGTTGTAATTCTGGATCTGCGCCAGATACAGCGGCAGCAGGTAGATCGAACCGTACAGCCCGACGCCCATGCCGAGGCTGGAAATGCTCGACAGGCCGAAGTTGCGATTGCGCAGGATGCCGAGGTTGATCAGCGGGTTGGGCTTGGAAATCTGCACGATCACAAAGGTGATCAAGCTCAGCAGGGCGATGCTGCCCAGCGTCACGATCAGGCTCGATTCCAGCCAGTCCTTGCGATGGCCTTCTTCAAGAAAGACCTGCAAACAACCAAGGCCGATGCCCAGCGTGAGAATGCCGGTGTAATCGGTGCTTTTCAGCAGCTCCCAATGCGCTTCTTTCTTCTCCAGACCGTACATCAGCCCGGCGATCATGATCAGCCCCGGCGGAATGTTGATGTAGAAGATGTATTCCCAGCCCCAGTTTTCGGTGAGCCAGCCGCCGAGGGTCGGGCCGATGGAGGGCGCGAACGTGGCGGTCATGGCGAACATCGCCATGCCTTTGGCGCGGTGGTGTTCGGGGAGTTTGATCAGGGTCAGGGTGAAGGCCAGCGGGATCAGCGCGCCGCCAGTGAAGCCCTGCATGGCGCGGAACACGATCATGCTGTCGAGGCTCCAGGCCATCGAACACAACAAGGATGAAATCAGAAACCCCAGCGACACCCACACCGCCAGCCGCCGTGCCGAGAGCAGCTGCACCAGCCACGCGGTCAGCGGGATCATGATGATTTCCGCCACCAGATAGGAGGTGGAAATCCACGAGCCTTCTTCCAGCGTCGCCGACAGGGCGCCCTGAATATCCTTGAGCGACGAGTTGGTGATCTGGATGTCGAGCACCGCCATGAAGGCGCCGAGCATCACGCTCATCACCGCGATCCAGTCCCGCCGGGTCGGTTCGCCGACCGGGCGGATCAGTTGATCACCGGCCATTGTCTGGGGCGTCTTTGATATTCACGGTGGCGGTGACCGACATACCCGGACGGATTTTGCCGTGCAGCGGGTTATCGGCCTTGAAGGTCAGCTTGACCGGAATCCGCTGTACGACCTTGGTGAAGTTGCCGGTGGCGTTGTCCGGCGGCAACAGACTGAACTGCGCGCCGGAGGCCGCGAACAGGCTGTCGACACGCGCTTCGATCGGTGTATCTCCGTAGGCGTCGAATACCAGCTCGGCCTTCTGGCCCGGCAGCATATGGCCGATCTGGGTTTCCTTGAAGTTGGCCTGCACCCAGATGTCTTCGTCCGGAACGATCGACAACAAGTAAGCGCCGGCCTGAATGATCTGGCCATTACGGGCCGCGCGCTGGCCGATCAGGCCGCTGATCGGTGCGTGGATTTCGCTGCGGGTCAGGTTCAGTTCGGCCTGGGCGAGGTCGGCGCGGGCGTTGGCGATCTGCGCGTCGAGGCGCTTGATTTCGGCGGTCAGCGCGTTGACTTGCTGGCGCTGACTCTGCGCATCGGCCTGGGCCTTGGCCACTTGCGAGCGGGCGATGTGGTTATCGGCGGAGAGGGTGGTGACCCGCTCCTCGGACACGAAACCGGGTTTGCGCAGGGCTTCTGCGCGGGACAGATCGATCTGCGAGCGGCCCAGCGTCGCTTGCGTGGTTGCCACTTGCGCTTCGCTGGCGGCGATCAGGCTGGCCTGCTGGGTCAGTTTGCTCTGGGCTTGCAGGCGCTCGGCTTCGCGGGTGGCGAGGGCGGCGTTGGCGCGATCGACCGCGAGGCGAAAATCATCGCCTTCGAGACGAACCAGCAACTGGCCTTTTTCCACATGCTGGTTGTCCTGCACCAGGACTTCGTCGATGCGTGCGCTCAACTGGCTCGACACGCGGGTGATTTCACCCTGGACATAGGCGTTGTCGGTGCTTTCATAAAAGCGCCCCTTGAAAAACCAATGAGCAAAAAAGCCCCCGGCAATCAGCAGGACGAGCAACAGGAAAATGAACAGGCGACGCTTGAGTTGGGCAGGCATGGGCAAACTGTAGTCGAGGAATTGTAAGGAAAGTTATCAGCAGGCGAATCTGGCATACAGCCGATGAACGGTAAATGCTGTCCGCTGATATTCAGCCATTCACCGCGGCCTCCGGGCGTTACAGACGCAAAATTGGCTTAAATGCCCTGCCTGCTGGAGCGGGGCGGGTGTCGCCTGTTACCATTCGCCGCTTGATCGTTCTTTGCTTTTCATTCTTTTCGAGACATGCCATGACCACCGTCCGCACTCGCATCGCGCCATCGCCTACCGGGGATCCCCACGTAGGTACCGCTTACATCGCATTGTTCAACTACTGCTTTGCCAAGCAGCACGGCGGTGAGTTCATCCTGCGCATTGAAGACACCGATCAGTTGCGTTCGACCCGCGAGTCCGAACAGCAGATCTTCGATGCTCTGCGCTGGTTGGGTATCGACTGGAGCGAAGGCCCGGACGTCGGTGGCCCGCACGGTCCTTATCGCCAAAGCGAACGCGGCGATATCTATCAGAAGTACTGCCAGCAACTGGTCGACATGGGCCACGCCTTCCCGTGCTTCTGCACCGCTGAAGAACTGGACCAGATGCGCGCCGAGCAAATGGCTCGCGGCGAAACCCCGCGCTACGACGGCCGTGCGCTGCTGCTGTCCAAGGAAGAAGTCGCCCGTCGTCTGGCTGCCGGCGAGCCGCACGTGATCCGCATGAAGGTGCCGAGCGAAGGCGTCTGCGTGGTGCCGGACATGCTGCGTGGCGACGTCGAGATCCCGTGGGATCGCATGGACATGCAGGTGCTGATGAAGACCGATGGCCTGCCGACGTACTTCCTGGCCAACGTGGTCGACGATCACCTGATGGGCATCACCCACGTGCTGCGCGGTGAAGAGTGGCTGCCGTCGGCGCCGAAACTGATCCTGCTTTACGAATACTTCGGCTGGGAACAACCGGAACTGTGCTACATGCCGCTGCTGCGTAACCCGGACAAGAGCAAGCTGTCCAAGCGCAAGAACCCGACCTCGGTGACGTTCTACGAGCGCATGGGTTTCATGCCGGAAGCGATGCTCAACTACCTGGGCCGCATGGGCTGGTCGATGCCGGACGAGCGCGAGAAGTTTTCGCTGCAGGAAATGGTCGACAATTTCGACCTCAAGCGTGTGTCGCTGGGCGGGCCGATTTTCGACATCGAGAAACTGTCGTGGCTCAACGGCCAGTGGCTGCGTGATCTTCCGGTGGAAGAGTTTGCTGCTCGTGTGCAGAAGTGGGCGTTCAACTCCGAATACATGATGAAGATCGCACCGCTGGTGCAGGGCCGCGTCGAGACGTTCAGCCAGGTTGCACCGCTGGGCGGGTTCTTCTTCGCCGGTGGCGTGAATCCGGATGCCAAGCTGTTTGAGTCGAAAAAGCTCTCGGGTGATCAGGTTCGTCAACTGATGCAGTTGATCCTGTGGAAGCTCGAAAGCCTGCGTCAGTGGGAGAAGGACAGTATTACCGCGACGATTCAGGCGGTGGTCGAATCCCTCGAGCTGAAGCTGCGTGATGCGATGCCGCTGATGTTCGCGGCAATCACCGGTCAGGCGAGCTCCGTGTCGGTACTCGATGCGATGGAAATCCTCGGGCCGGACCTGACCCGTTTCCGTCTGCGCCAGGCGATTGACCTGCTGGGCGGCGTGTCGAAGAAAGAAAACAAAGAGTGGGAAAAGCTGTTGGGCGCCATTGCCTGATTGCGTTTGACTCTGCAGGACGCGCCGGAGGTCAGGATCTTTTGATCCCGTCCTTCGGTGTTTTCCCCCGAATTTACGGGGGGAGGGCGGTAAGTGATTGTAATGCCGACAAAAAATTTTGAATTTTTTCAAAAATAAGTTTGACAGCCTTTCGATACGCCCTTAAGATTCGCCCCGTCCTCAGCGATGACATCAACGATGAGGGGCTATAGCTCAGCTGGGAGAGCGCTTGCATGGCATGCAAGAGGTCGACGGTT
>NZ_JBSVWF010000025.1:0-80158 GCF_054071635.1 Pseudomonas sp. SDO52101_S400
ACAACCCGACACGCCAGGGCTTTTGCGCAGTGTTGTTGACCAGCACCTCGCTGCCACCGACGTTCTTGCCCGGCGAGAGCTCCATCTTGGCCTGATTCGACGGCAAACGATTGAGCTGATCGACCATCTGCTCGATCTCGCGCAGATTGACCAGTTCGCCGGCCTTGCCGGGAAACGCCATCGCCAGCTCACGCTCCGACAGCTTGCTGTTGTCGGCGCCTTTGAGGCTTTCGAGCTTGCCCTCGACCACCAGCACTTTCAGGTGCCCGGCAGACAGATCCTGCTGCGGCAGGTAGGCGCGGCTGGTCACCAGCCCCTTCTCGATGTAGTGGTCGGTGATGACTTTGAGCAGTTCATTGAGCTGTGGCACGCCCAGGCACTGGCCGATGTAAGGCTTGAGCAGGCGAGCCTTGTCACTGTCCGACAGGCTGTCGGCGCCTTTGAGTTCGATGTCCTTGATCGGAAAGCAACGGGTGTCGATCGGCGCCGCCGGTAGAACTGGCTTGGCTTCCTTGCCCGGCAGGTCCTTGAGCTCTTCGAGGCGACGGCGCTGCTCATCGAGCAGGCGATCCTGGCGTTCGCGGATCAGGTCGGTTTCACCAGGGGTCGGTGCAGCGGATACAACATTAAGTGGAGAAAGGCACAGCAAAGCCAGGCACAACCTCGCCCCGAGGGCGGGTGAGGACATGTTCGATCCCTCGAGACGAAAGTGATATCAAATTAGTGGCGCGATATTAAGTGGCCATCATTTTGACGTCAAACGTTCGCATCGACCGTCTGTCGGGTTTGTAACGAAAAACTGACACTCGATAACGGTTGCGCTGGGTCAGTCAGGAAGGCTCGAGCAGCGCTTGCGGTAGTCGGCTGGGGTCAAGTGATAGGCACGGCGAAACCAGCGGCCGAGATGGCTTTGATCGGCAAACCCCAGCGCGCTGGCGACGTCGGCAGGCGTTTCGCCTCGCGCCAGCAACTGCCGGGCCCGAGCCAGCCGCAACTGGATCAAGTAGCCATGGGGCGCCAGCCCGAAGGCCGACTTGAAGGCCCGGGTCAGGCGAAAACGATCAACCCCGCAGGCCCGGGCCAGATCATCGAGCCCGATGTCTTCGAAGGCATGGGCATGCAAATAGTCCCGCGCCACCTGCGCCACGCGCGGCAAGCGTGGATCGAACGCCTGACGCTTGCGCCAGTCGAGGTGGGACGTCAAAGAACCCAGCAAGTTGTCGACAGCGCTCTGCCGGACGATGCGCAGGTCGCCGTGATGCAGGGCCTGAAAGGCCTGATTGATGGAGGTGGCCAGGCGCGGATCCTGGCTCAGAGTGTCGGCGAATCCGAGCTGGCTGTTGTCCGGCGCCTGCTCGAACAGGGCAAGCAACTCGCGCTCCAGCCAATGCGGATCGAGATAGAGCATCGAGTAAGTGAAGCCCTCCTCGGTCGGCGCATGCCCGTCGTGGATCTCCCCCGGTTCCAGCATGAAGATCTTGCCCGGCGTACTGAAATGCCGCACGCGGCGGCAATCGAACTGCTGAACCCCTTGCTCCGTGACGCCCACCAGAAAACTGTCATGCCAGTGCGGATCGTAGGCATGACCCTGGAAGTGGGCACGAATCGACTCGATACCGGTGTCGGCATCCTGGGACAGGTCGATCCAGTTGCGTTTGTCCACGCAGGGCTCCAGAGAAATGGGTTCAACGGCTAAATTACCGCGCTTCACGCCAGCACGTTTAGAAGATTTGTGCAGCCAGCTACTGATTGCAACGGGTTTGTATCGCAGTGTGTACGAACCGCTTGTGGATACACACTCCGGCATCTTCGGACCAATACCGAAACAGCGCGGATACATCGACAGGCTTTACTGGACTCCAGTTCAGAAGGGTTCACCCAGAACCCCATCCCCGTCGATTGCAAAGGAGCCTGACCATGAAACCTGCACTGCACACCACCGCTAACGGCAACACCCGTCGCCGCCTGCTGGGCCTGTCGATTCTTGCCACCGCCCTGATGCAATTCGGCGCGTTCGCCAACGCACAATCGGCGGCGCCGGAACCAGTCAAGGTTGAAGCCGCCAGTGTGAAAGCCGACCTGCCCTTCGGCGCGCTGAAGCATGTGAAGGCCGGCGTGCTGGACGTGGCCTACGCCGAAACCGGCCCGGCCAATGGCCCGGTAGTGATTCTGCTGCACGGCTGGCCGTATGACATTCACAGCTACGACGAAGTCGCCCCCATTCTGGCGGCCAAGGGTTATCGAGTGTTGATGCCGTACGCCCGGGGTTATGGCGATACGCACTTCCTTTCCGACAAGACCGTGCGTAACGGGCAGCCGGCGGCGCTGGCCAGTGACGTGATCGATTTCATGGACGCGTTGAAAATCAAACAAGCCGTGCTCGGCGGCTACGACTGGGGCGCGCGCTCGGCGGACATCGTCTCGGCGCTGTGGCCTGAGCGGGTGAAGGCGCTGGTATCGGTCAGCGGTTATTTGATCGGCAATCAAGCGGCCGGCAAGAACCCGCTGCCGCCCAAGGCCGAGTTGCAATGGTGGTATCAGTTCTACTTCGCTACCGACCGCGGTGCTGCCGGTTACGCCAAGAACACCCACGATTTCGCCAAGTTGATCTGGCAGACCGCGTCACCGAAATGGGCGCTCGACGACGCCACGTTCGACCGCAGCGCCAAGGCCCTGGAAAACCCGGATCACGTCGCTATCACTGTGTTCAACTACCGCTGGCGTCTGGGCCTGGTGCAGGGTGAAAGCCAGTACGAAGCGCTGGAACAGAAACTCGCCACCGCACCGTCGATCAGCGTGCCGACCATCACCCTCGAAGGCGATGCCAACGGCGCGCCACACCCGGCGCCCGAGGACTACGCCAAACGCTTCACCGGCAAGTACGAGTTCCGCCTGATCAACGGCGGCATCGGCCACAACCTGCCGCAGGAAAGTCCTCAGACCTTCGCCAAAGCAATCATCGACGCCGATCACCTCTGAAGATGTACCTGAAAACGGCTCGTCATTTGACGAGCCGTTTTTCTTTGGACGGTCGATAACCGAAATAGGCGCTGTAGCACTTGCTGAAATGGCTCGGCGACACGAACCCGCAAGCCACCAGCACGTCCACCTGGGACAGCTCGGTGTGCTGCAGCAGGCGCCGAGCTTCGGTGATGCGCAACTCCATGTAATAACGCTGTGGCGTGGTGCCCAGTTGCTCCTTGAACAGCCGCTCCAGCTGACGACGGGAGCGACCGGCATACACCGCCAGTTGTTCCAGCTCCAGCGGTTCTTCCAGATTGGCATCCATCAGCTTCACCACTTCACGCAACGGCGCGCTGACGCTGATGTTCTCGGTGGGTTTGATCCGCCGGTAACGCGATTCCTCGAACGCCAGAATGTCTTCGATGCCTTCGACCAGCGCCTTGTCGTGCAGGCTCTTAATCCAGTCCAGCGCCATGTGGAAGGCGCCGGACGGACTGGACGCGGTCAGCCGGTCGCGGTCGATCACGTAGGGTTCGCTGCTGACCTGTGTGGCCTTGGAGATTTCCGCCAGTGCCGGCCGATGCTCCGGGTGAATCGCACAGCGATAACCTTCCAGCACCCCTGCCCGGCCCAGGAACCACGCGCCGTTCCACAACCCGGCCAGGATCACGCCAGCCTCGGCGGCCATTTTCAGCAGGTTGATGAACTCGTCGCTCGCCTTCAATTCCGTGCGATAGCCGCCGCAGATCACCAGCAGATCCAGCTCCTGCAACGCCTCTGCATCAAGCCGCGCATCCGGGCGAATGACCAGGCCCAGATCGCTGATCACTTCAGCATCGTTCAGACCAAAGGTGCGGGAGGAAAACAGCCCGGGGCGCAATAGATTGGCGGTGACAATCGTGTCCAGCGCCTGGGTGAAGGCCGGCAGGGAAAAATGCTCCAGCAGCACAAAACCCGTGCGGGTCATCTGCCCGGTGCCGTTGGTGGGCTCGTTGAGGTAGCGCAGGTTCTTGCCCTTCATGCCACCGCTGAATTGGCGTCGTTCGATCAAGGTGCGGTCCATCGGTTTCGTTGTTGTAGCGCCATGCTAACCGCCGCCGCGGTGAAATACTCGGGAATGAGCGCAATTGCCCCCAACCTGAACGAACGTACCTGCGGCCTGCGTCCCAACGTCGCACGCCGGGCACCTTGGCAAACGCCACACAAGGCTTAAAATCGCGCCTCCTCTTGCAGTCGCCCGAACGGCGCCTGCCCGCAGCCATGACAACCCTCAGGTTTGAACAGCCGGCCACTTTCACGAAGTGCGTCAGGCTCAATCGTCCTGCCCGTTCGGCGGTCGTTTGTCTTCAACACACTTCGGCTTGGCACTCGCATGCGCAGAGGCGCACGTTCCGCTGTTCGATCACTTGAGGTTTTTATGACACCGCGTTTGCTGGCCATGGCGCTGGCGCCCCTGCTCGGGCTATTCATTGTTGCCTTGGGCAACGGCTTTCTGTCTTCCTTGACCACCCTGCGCCTGGGCGCGGCCGACGAATCGGCGACGATGATCGGCATCGTGTCCTCGGCCTATTTCATCGGCCTGACCCTGGGTGCGATCTTCAACGACCGGCTGATCCTGCGCATCGGCCACATCCGCGCCTACAGCAGCTTCGCCTCGCTGATCGCCGCGACCATCCTGCTGCAAGGGCTGTTTTATGACACCTGGGGCTGGGTCGTCCTGCGCCTGATCAACGGCTGGGCCACGGTCGGCGTGTTTCTGGTGATCGAGAGCTGGCTGCTGCTGGCCGGTGACGCGAAGATTCGCGGCCGTCTGCTCGCGCTGTACATGATCGTCCTCTACGGTGCGGGCGTGCTGGGTCAGGCGTTTTTGGGGAAAATCACCGGGCTGGGCGATACCGCGCCGTTCATGGTCGCCGGCATGCTCGCGACCCTGTCAGTGCTGCCAATCGTGATCCTGCCGCGCGTTTCGCCGTTGCTGGAACAGGTCGAACCGCTCAAGCCACGGGCCTTGCTCGGCGTGTCGCCCACCGGTCTGGTCGGCTGCTTCGGCTCCGGCGTCACCATCGCGGCGATCTACACCCTGCTGCCGCTGTACCTGCAACGCATCGGCCTGAACGTCGGCGAAGTCGGCAGCATGATGGCCTGGACGATCCTCGGCGCAATGCTGCTGCAATACCCGGTCGGGCGCTGGTCCGACCGCAAGGATCGCCTGCAAGTGCTGACTGTGCTGTGTGCCGCGTGCACCGTGCTGTCGCTGGTCATTGTGCTGGTGCCGCTGTCCTCGGCGATGCTCGCAGCGGCGCTGTTCCTGCTGGGCGGCGGCGTGTTCGCGCTGTATCCGGTTGCGGTCAGCCACGCGGCTGACCGTGCGCCGGTCGAAACCCTGGTGCCGATGATTCAAGGCATGTTGCTGATCAACTCGCTGGGGTCGGCGATGAGCCCGCTGCTGATCTCCCCGGCGATGAACGCCCATGGTGAAACCGGCCTGTTCTGGGCCTTCGCGCTGGTCAACCTGGCCATGGTGACGTTCTTCTTCTGGCGTCGTGGCAAGCGCCCGGTGCCGGCCAACCCGGCGCCGTTTGCGGCGGCGGCGACCTTTTCGCCGACCGGTGCAGAACTGCGGGTGACCGAGGACCTGCGTCAGGCAGCGCAGGAGCATCCGCCAATGGTCGATGCGTTGAGCGGCGAAGCGGCGCCGCCAACGGGATCGCGCTACGAAGCCAGTTGAGTTTCTGGCAGGCAATAAAAAACCGGTGACTTTCATCACCGGTTTTTTTTATTTATCGCACGGCAGCCTCTGAATCAGTGCGGCGCCCGAGGAATGGTCTTCATCAGGTCTTCAGGGCTGATATGCCCCACCACACTGCCCGGCTGCGGCAGATTCAGGATGTGGCCCTTCATCTTGCCGATCACGTGCATCTCACACGGTTTGCAGTCGAACTTCAGGGTCAGCACTTCATCGCCGTGGATCAGCTGCATCGGCGCGACTTTGGTTTTCACGCCGGTCACGCCTTTGGCCTGTTTCGGGCACAGGTTGAAGGAGAACCGCAGGCAGTGCTTGGTGATCATCACCGGCACTTCGCCCGCCTCTTCGTGGGCCTCGTATGCCGCGTCGATCAGCTTCACACCGTGACGGTGGTAGAAGTCGCGAGCCTTCTGGTTGTAGACGTTGGCCAGGAACGACAGATGCGCCTCCGGGTACACCGGCGGTGGCGTGGTCTCGGCCTTGCGCGAGCCGCGCGGGTGGGCGGCAACGCGGGCGGCGGTCAGCGCTTCGATCACTTCACGGCGCAACGACTTGAGCTGCGAGTTCGGGATGAAGAACGCTTGCGGTGCATCCAGCTTGATGGAGGTCGCGTGATACTCGGTGGTGCCGAGCTGGCCGAGCAGATCGTGCAAGGTCTCCAGCGCCTGTTCCGGTTTGTTGGCGACGCCGAACGGGCCTTCCAGCGCAACGCTGGCGCTGATGCCCTCTTCGCTGGTCACGGTCAGTTCCAGTCGCTCTTCACGCAGTTTCGCCAGCCAGCTCACGCCGATACGACGCTCGGCGGAGGTCTTGAGCAAGGCCTGCTGCCAGTTGTGGTCGAGGTTGCGGTTCAGCGGATGGTTCGGGCGCAGCTTGTACAGGCCTTCCGGCATTTCGTTCGGCTCGACGCGGTAGCGGTAGCGCTTCTCGCCTTCTTCCTCGAACTCGCCCTTGGCTTCGGCGATGTTGGCGCGGAAACCCACCACTTCGCGCTTGACCAGCACGTTGAGGCCGTCGCCGTTGGACAGCGGCTCATGGGTGATGACTTGCATGTCACGCTTGCCGACTTTCTCGACCGTGCCCACCGCCAGACCGGTGAAGGTCGGCGAATCGAACGCGCCGATGTCGATCTTGCGCTCGCTGACGAAGTAGTCGGTGCTGCCGCGGTGGAAGGTCTTTTCCGGGTCCGGCATGAAGAAATGCGCGGTGCGGCCGCTGGAGGCGCGGGCCAGGTCCGGGCGGTCGTTGAGCACGTCGTCGAGGCGCTGGCGGTAATAGGCGGTGATGTTCTTCACATAGCCCATGTCCTTGTAGCGACCTTCGATCTTGAACGAGCGCACACCGGCCTCGACCAGCGCGCGGATATTGGCGCTCTGGTTGTTGTCCTTCATCGACAGCAGGTGTTTTTCATAGGCGATCACGCCACCCTTTTCGTCTTTCAGGGTGTACGGCAGACGGCAGGCCTGGGAGCAGTCGCCACGGTTGGCGCTGCGCCCGGTCTGCGCGTGGGAAATGTTGCACTGACCGGAGAACGCCACGCACAACGCGCCGTGGATGAAGAACTCGATGGCGGCATCGGTTTCATCGGCGATCGCGCGGATTTCCTTGAGGTTCAGTTCACGGGCCAGTACCAGTTGCGAGAAACCGGCCTGATCGAGGAACTTGGCCCGCTCAAGGGTGCGGATGTCGGTCTGGGTGCTGGCGTGCAGCTCGATGGGTGGAATGTCCAGCTCCATCACGCCCAGGTCCTGGACGATCAGCGCATCGACGCCGGCGTCGTACAACTGATGGATCAGCTTGCGTGCCGGCTCCAGTTCGTTGTCGTGCAGGATGGTGTTGATGGTGGTGAAGATGCGCGCGTGATAGCGACGGGCAAATTCCACCAGTTCGGCGATTTCGCTCACCTCGTTGCACGCGTTATGGCGCGCCCCGAAGCTCGGGCCGCCGATGTACACCGCGTCGGCGCCATGCAGGATGGCCTCGCGGGCGATGGCCACGTCACGGGCGGGGCTGAGCAGTTCCAGGTGATGTTTGGGCAAGGACATATGTTTTTTTAGTCAGGCTGTCACGGTCGAGGCGCGCATTGTAGCCGCGAAACGCGTGGCCGGCACGCCTGTGCTGCCGGGTGGCAGCTTTCGATCAGCCCTGTCCTTGTAGGGAAGTGAACATAAATTCCGCAAACACCCCGTAACCCTGTGGGAGCGAGCCTGCTCGCGATGGCGTCGTATCAGTCACCTTTTTCATCGGATGACAGTGCGCATTCGCGAGCAGGCTCGCTCCCACAGGGGGAAGTGTCACGGGGTTGAATCAGGCCTTCGCGGCCATCGCAGTCACTTCCACTTTCATCCCTTCAACCGCCAGCGCCGCCACGCCCACCGCCGCACGCACCGGCCATGGCTTGGCGAAGAAGCGCTTGTATACCTCGTTGAAGGCAGCGCGATCAGCCATGTCGGTCAGGTAAATGGTCAGATGCAACACGCGGTCCATCGAGCTGCCGGCCTTTTCCAGTGCGACTTTCAGCGCCTGCAACGTGCATTCGCTTTGCGCGGTGACGTCGCCCAGTTCCAGGCTGCCGTCGGCGCGGGTCGGGATCTGGGTCGACATCAGGATGCCGTTGAATTCGGTCACGTCCGAAGAGATCGAGTCTGCATCCGGATCCGGGGTGTAGGTGATGTCTTGGTTGGCCATGGGAAAGTCCTTCGCTGGCAGTGAGGACGGCGCCATCGCGCGCCGTTTCGGGCGGCCAGTTTACAGACACGGCGGCGGGTTTGAAGCCATGGCGGTTTTCAGGGTGATTTCGGACGGATGTTTCAGAGATTTTTGGTGGCCGCTAAACACGTTTAGAAACTAGCGTTTAAAGACACTTGGAGTTACGCGCAATTGCCCACAAACCCTTGCGCCAGAGCCTACGGCTACGCCAGAATCCGCCGGCTTGTGCGCCTTGGGGTCGGCCGGTAACTTGGATCGGGTCACTGATTCGCAGTGATCGGGTTTAGTAGCCCGTTGGTATTTGAAGAGTGCACAAGTGTCTGTCAGCCAGGTATTCCCATGCCTGGATTTGATGGTGGCTGTGCGTAGGGTGCCCCCGGGCACGCCGGCTTTCTTCTTTTCCCCGGTCTACTAACCTGCGCACAGCTGCCTCCACCCTTGTTTAGTAGCTCGGGTCTGGCGGCTTCAAAACAGGAAAAGAATGAATATGTTCAAAGCAACGCCAAATCCCCCGGTCACCGAACCGGCCAGCATCACCGACCCAACGTCCCCTTACGAATGCCCTGATTCGAAGAGATTCAACGAAGCCGCCAACCGCGCCCTGGACTACCACCTCGGCCCGATCTCAGCCCACATGATGGCCGCCCCCTACTCCCCCAACCGTCTCTACCAGGCCAACCCGGCCAGCAACAACGAATCTCTGCTGGTCGATGCCGTCGAAACCCTCGGTTCGGCCAACGTCATGCTCAACAACTTCGCCGACCTCCTCCAGGGTCCTCATCGCAAGACCGCGCAGGGTATTGCGCAGGTCGTGATGTTGGCGGAGCTGGCGGTGAATCAAGTTCTGGATAAAGTCGTTCCGACGGAGTAATCCGAAGCCATGGCGAGTGCAAACACTCGCCATGGCAAATTGCAGAAGCTGGTATCAACGCGGCGTGATTTTCGGTGAAAGGTCCTCTGTCAATAGCGCTTTAATTGCTGGATGACAACTTTCTAATGCCGCTCTGTTTATGGCCATATTTTTCGAAAAAAAACCCTTCAAGACCGCCCATCTCGGAAGACACGACTAATGGCGAAACGTCCGCTTGCGACGCACCTACAATCATGTTTTTTAAAATGTTTAGATTTTTATATAGAGGCAACAACTCTATTGTAATTTCCATTTCAGGCTTATTCATACTTATCCTCACTCAACAAATAACAAACAAAGAAAACAAACGTAAAAAATGATTAAATCAATCTACCCTATTCTCAACGGGGACAGATTTATTTTCAAGCCCACCAATTAACTTCAAAAGGGGACGATCAAATACCCCCCTTTTGAATGTCAATTTACTTACCTGTCCGCGACAATTCAAAGGGGACAGATTTATTTTTCGACCCAACCCACCAAAAGCATCAACACAAACATCCGCAACCGCACCTGATAGAAATGACAGTTTTTAATATTTATTTAGAACAACTTAAATTCTGAACAGCTATAAACACACTGGACGCCGACTCATTAGTTCATCTCCTCAGTTCAGCCGGATACATTCTCTGACACATCCAGCCTGCTTCAGCGTTGCCCCGCTCTAAACTTCATCCGTCACAACAAGGACGTAGGAATACTCATGCCCAGAACGGGACGCATCGTGCTGTCACACTACCCACACCATATCGTGCAGCGCGGCCACAACAGACAGGTCGTTTTTGCAGAGCCAGCGGACTTTGAGCGCTACCTCTCTGACCTGCGAGAACTCAAGGAAGCATTAGGTATAAAAGTTTATGCCTACTGCTTGATGACCAATCATGTCCACCTGCTTCTCGCCCCGGGAGAAGCGACGTCCAATCTTGGACAGCTCATGAAAGCCCTCGCCGGGCGGATGACGCGGTATCGCAACAAGGTTGAGGGGCGGACTGGCACGCTATGGGAAAGTCGCTACAAATCCAGCGTTGTTCAATCCGACACCTACTTGCTGGCTTGCAGTCGCTACATCGAGTTAAACCCGGTGCGAGCCCACATGGTGGCGTGTGCAGAAGACTATCGCTGGTCGAGTTTTGCGCTACGCCTGAACGACTTTTCAGAAAGCACCTGGCTGGACAAAGATCCCTGCTTCGTGGAGTTAGGACCTGACGATGCCACCCGGCGTGAGCGCTATAAGTCGTTTGTTGAAATGGCGACACCCGCCAATGAATTGCAACTCATCAGGGGCGCGCTGCAGCGCGGCCAATTGACTGGCAACATGAAATTCGTCGACGAAATCGAAAAAATCATCGGAAGACGCATTCAATTCAGAGATCGAGGACGGCCCGAGAAAAGTGCTCAATGTCAAAAGGGGACGATTAAATAAATCCGTCCCCTTTTGAGTCATTAAATAAATCCGTCCCCTTTTGAGTCTTTGTTGTCATTTTTTATTCAGCGTCATTCTAAAGTAAAGAGGAAGACGGCCCAATCTCCATTTCCCCATCAAAATCCAACGCTACATAACACAGCCTCTCCGCACCTAAAACTTGCAGCTGGTTAACTAATTGAAAATCAATAAATCCACCTGCAAAATCCTCATCAAAACCTGTCATTATCCCGTGCAAAGGCATAGCAAGCTTTTTCCGCCTAGCTGGATCATCAAATTTAACCTGCTGCAACAAGCCAAGTATGTTTTTAACAAGTATACTCGCCGACTCCGTGCGCATATCCAAACCTCCTGCTTCCTAGTAAAAAACAAAGCGAATCAAAGGGGACTGAATCAAAGGGGACAGATTTATTTTCTGCGCCTCACCCACAAGCAAAGTATCAACACAAATAGCCGCAACCACACCTGATAGAAATAACAGTTTTTTATATTTATTTAGAACAATAAAAATTCTGAATAACTATAAGACACCGACGCAAACTCATTTAATTAATTCCCTCCCCGAACCAGCCAGACCATCTCCGTCACTGCCTCCATCCACCGCCACCACTGGATATCCCCCCAATCCCAATTATGCTCAATGAAACCCCGCCCTCCCGCGCGGGGCGGTGATTCTGTGCACGCTCCACGAAACACCTGCTCCAGCATCAGCCAAAGGCCCCGAGTACGCGACGTTGATGAAGTGCTCCGGCCTACAACAACAAGCACGACGGAGAACACCCATGGCAGTACTCGACAGCATGTCCACCGGCAGTGCGCCGCACCCGCACCACAGCGTCAGCAAGGAGGAACGCAAGGTCATCTTCGCCTCGTCCCTCGGCACGGTGTTCGAGTGGTACGACTTCTACCTCTACGGCTCCCTCGCCGCGATCATCGCCAAGCACTTTTTCGCCGGGGTCAACGAGACCACCTCGTTCATCTTCGCCCTGCTCGCCTTCGCCGCCGGTTTTGCGGTGCGGCCGTTTGGTGCGGTGGTGTTCGGGCGGTTGGGGGACATGATCGGGCGCAAGCACACGTTTCTGATCACGATTGTGATCATGGGTGTGTCGACGGCGATTGTGGGATTCCTGCCGGGTTACGCGACCATCGGGGTTGCGGCGCCGATCATTCTGATTACCCTGCGGCTGCTGCAAGGTCTGGCACTGGGCGGTGAATACGGTGGCGCGGCGACCTATGTGGCCGAGCATGCGCCGAAGGGCAAACGCGGATATTTCACCTCGTGGATTCAGACCACGGCGACGCTGGGGCTGTTTCTGTCGCTGCTGGTGATTCTGGCCTGCCGCACGGCGCTGGGCACCGAGGCGTTCGAAGCCTGGGGCTGGCGGATTCCGTTCCTGCTGTCGATCCTGCTGCTGGCGGTGTCGGTGTACATCCGGCTGCAACTGAACGAGTCGCCGGTGTTCATGAAGATGAAGGCCGAGGGTAAATCCTCGAAGGCGCCACTGACCGAATCCTTCGCCCGTTGGGACAACCTGAAAATCGTGATCATGGCCCTGCTCGGCGGCACCGCCGGCCAAGCAGTGGTCTGGTACACCGGACAGTTCTACGCGCTGTTTTTCCTGCTGCAAACCCTGAAGATCGACCCGCAGACCGCCAACCTGCTGATCGCCGGTTCGCTGCTGATCGGCACGCCGTTCTTCGTGATTTTCGGCAGCCTGTCCGACCGCATCGGACGCAAGGGCATCATCATGGCCGGGTGCATTCTGGCGGCGGTGACCTACTTCCCGATCTTTCACGCGCTGACCCAGTACGGGAACCCCGACGTGTTCATCGCCCAGGAGAAGAACCCGGTCAAAGTGGTGGCCAACCCTGACCAGTGCTCGTTCCAGTTCGATCCGGTGGGCAAGGCCAAATTCACCAGTTCCTGCGACCTGGCGAAAACCATTCTGGCCAAACGGGCGATTCCGTACGAAAACGTAGTGGCGGAACCGGGCACTGTGGCCCAGGTGCGCATCGGCGATAAAGTCATCGAAAGTTTCGAAGGCACTGCCATGCCAGCCGCCGACTTCAAAACCCGCAACGACGCCTTCACCGCCAGCCTCGGCACTGCATTGAAAGAAGCCGGTTACCCGGAAAAGGCTGATCCGGCCAAGACCAATTACCCGATGGTTTTGCTCCTGCTGACCGTGCTGGTGATCTACGTGACCATGGTTTACGGCCCGATTGCGGCGTGGCTGGTCGAGCTGTTCCCGGCGCGCATCCGCTACACCTCGATGTCGCTGCCGTACCACATCGGCAACGGCTGGTTCGGCGGGTTCCTGCCGACCGTGGCGTTCGCGATGGTCGCGGCCACCGGGGACATCTATTACGGCTTGTGGTACCCGATCGTGATTGCGGTGATGACGGCGATTCTCGGCATCTTCTTCATGCCGGAAACCAAGGATCGCGACATCAACCACACCTGAAACCGTGGCGGCCCTTTTTCCTCGAGAGAGGGCCGCCGCTCGTTTCAACGCACGTTGCGATACAGCATCAGCCGTGCGCTTTCGTGCAGCCCTCGGGTCAACTCGACCAGCCGTTGAAATTCCTCAGGATGCGCATCGGCGACGTTTTCCAGCGGTGTCGCCGACTTAAGGTCATGCAGCGTCGGACCACTGCCGTCGTGTTGCATTTGCAGCAAGTGATCCTTGGTCACCCCGCCGATCAGCGGGAACGTCCCCTCGCGCAACACCAGCGGCACCACCCGTTCGCCCTCGGGCGCCGGTTGCTGCAGGTCGCGGCCCATGGCTCGGTTGTCGAAAGCCACGCCGGCCATTCCCGCCACGGTTGGCAACAGATCGGCAAGCCCCACCGCCTCTTCGATCACCTTGGGTTTCAGCAGCCCCGGCGCATGAATCAGCATCGGCACATGGTTGCTTTCCAGCCCCAGTTGTTCGAACGCCGGCGGCATGTGCGGGATGCGGCTGATGCGGGTGTTGTGGTCGCCGAAGAACACGAAAATCGTGTTGTCGTAGTAGCCGCCGGCCTTGGCCAGCTCCATCAGGCGACCGATGTTGAAGTCCAGCAGCCGCACTGCGTTGTATTGCTCGACGCTGCGTGAGCCGGCGTTTTGCACCTGCTCCAGCGAGAGATTGCTGACTTCGAATCCGTCGTTGTCTTTCGGGATGGTGAACGGCCGGTGATTGCCCGAGGTTTGCACGTAGGCGAAGAACGGTTTGTCCTTGGGCAGTGCGCGCAGAATCTCATCGCCCTCCTTGAACAGATCCAGATCGGAAATCCCCCACACATCGACCCGTGGCGAACGCCAGTCGCGCTCCTCGTACAAGCGCACGCCGTCGATGCTTTGCTGGATCAGCGCATTGATGTTGGCCCAACCGGCGTTGCCGCCAATCATGTAGAGCTTCTGGTAATCGGTGAACGCATTGATCAGCGTGTGCTGGTTAGTGATCAGCGGATGGCGGGTGGCGGTCTCCTGCCGGGTCACGTCGGGGACGCCAGTGATGCTCGCCCACACGGTTTTCGCGGTGCCGGTGACCGGGACGTAGAAGTGTTTGAAGAACCAGCTCTCGTTCGCCAGCCGATCAAGATTGGGTGTCGGATTTAACGGATTTCCGTATGCGCCCACCGCACTGGTGCCGAGAGATTCGAGCATGACGAACATCACGTTCGGCGCCCGCTCGGCCGCGATGTTGTAGGGCTGCACGGATTGCCGGCGTTCGAACGCTAGGCTTTGCGCATCCGGCCGATCCACCCCCAGATAGCGGGAAATGACCGGGTAATGCGCCCGCACCTGCGCCTCGTCGAACTGCGCCTGCCCGGCCTTGAGCGTGTCGTAGAGGAACAGCACCGGATTCAGGCCCACGGCAGCAATCTGTCCATTGCCGGAAAAGAACGCATCGCTCCAGCGCAGCGGCACCGGGTTTTCCAGATTCAGCTTGTCGACCCTGCCCAACAGCGCCAGCAGGACGGCCACCAACCCGAGCCCCGCGCCCACGGCGACTGACCTGCAACGAATCACTTGAGGTTCACGGGCCAGCGTCAGCCGTTCCAGCCACACAAAACCGTAGAACCACAGCGCCAGAACCGCGAGCCAACCCAGCGCAATCCACAGCACCGGATAGGTTTCCCAGACCATCTGCTGCGAGATCTGCGCATCGTCGAGATAACGCAGCACCGTGGCGTTGATCCGCACGCCGAGGTAGGCGTAATGGCCGAAATCGATGATGTACACCAGACCGATCAGTCCCAACGCCAGCAACAAATAACCCCGGGCCACGCTGCGCAGTAATGGCACCGTGGTCAGATTCCAGCGCGGCAGCCACGCCAGCACCGCCAATGGCAGCACCAGCAACAGCGCCAGCCTCAGGTCGAAACGAAACCCGATGCCAAGGGTTTGCAGCCACTGCGGATCGGCAAAGAACTGCGCGACATCCACCCCGGAAAACCCGATCAAGAACGCCAGCCGCAGCAGGGCAAACAGCAGAAACGCCAAACCTGTCGCGCCCACGCCATAGCGCAGGCGGCGCGATTGCAACCACCCCATCGTTTACCTCTGTGTTGTTCGTTGAGATGGCAGGAATTGCCACGCGGCCCTAATGCAAAGTCCCAATCCGGCGATCAGGCAATAACCCGCCAGCAGCGGATCGATCAGGTAATCCCAATAGTTTTCCGAAGGTTTGAGGCGCAGCGCGAATGCCAGAGTGGCCAGCGCCAGCATCGCCACGGCCAACGAGTTACGCAGCCACAGCAGCGCCAAAGTCGCCAGCCCGACAACCACGATCATCGGCCGAGGATTGAAGCCCCAACGGTAAGGATCGACATAGGTCAGACCCATCGTCGCCGGGTACAGCAGCGCCGTCAGCACCACGAACAACCCCAGAACCTGCACCCGTGTCAGCGCTTTCAAGGGTTGAACCACACCGAGGCGCAACAACGCGGCCCAGCCAAGAAACACCAGCGTGGTGATCGCCAGATCATCAGTAAAGCTGCGCACATAAGCCGCCAGCGGCAGGCCGCCCAGCGGAATGAAGCTGACCAGCGCCAGCGCCGGCAACAGCCACGGGCGCCAGCGTCGGGTGAATTGAAAGGAACCCAGCAGAACAAAACCGAGCAGGATGAAACTCAAATGGGCTTGCCAGAGAAACAGCATCACAGGCGCTCCGCCAGCCAGGCATCGTTGAAGCTGACATGTTTGATGAAGGTGTTGTTCCAGGAATAAACCAGGTGATAGAGGCCATCGCTGCCACGGCTGAAGTACGGGTATTCGTACTCGAATTCACAGCCTTCGGGCTTGCACACGCGGTAGTCGAGGTTACTCAGGAAACGTTGCTCCAGCGGCAGACGCTGCGCGCCACTTGAGGCGCGAAAGCCTGCACCGATGATTGCCTTGTAGGCCTCGGGCGAAAATGGTTGGCCGAGGGGATCGGGGGACTGGTCGAGTTCGATCACGTTGCGCCAATGGTTGAGGTCGGCATCGGTGCCGTACAGGCTGAGCTTGAAACGGCCGTCGCGCAGGTCATTGAGTGCCACCAGCAAACCGTCATCAGCCGTGCCCACCGCCGCCAGCGAAGAGTTGGGGTTGGCCGGTTCCAGCGGATACGGTTCGCTCCAGGTCTGCCCGGCGTCCTCGGTGCGGCTGGCCAGCACCTTGTGATGAGTTTCTCCGGCATAACGCAGCATCGCCACGGCGCGGCGTTCGTCCTGCGGCACGATGGTCGGTTGCAACGAATGCTTGCCACGGCTGATGCGGAATTTGTCGATCACGTCGCCATCCGCGCTCAGGTACAGGTACTCGGCGAATTTGCCCATGAACTCGTGGTACACCGGCAGCCCGATGGAGCCGTCGGCATGGAACACCGGCGCGGCGCGCACCAGTGTGCTGATGTTGAAGAACGGCGAGGTGATCAGCTGTCGCGGCGCCGTCCAGTTGCGCCCCAGGTCATCGGAGACCATCACGTTGATCGCACTGGTGGCCCAGCCGCCGACGGACACCGACACGTAGAACATCCACAAGCGCTGATCCGGCGCGAGGGCGATCACCGGATTACCGAGTTTGCGGATGTAGCGCTGGGTGCCGGCGACGGTCGATTCGCGGGTGGCCAGCACCTGTTCGGCGCCCCACTCCGCGGTTTTGGCGTTGAAACGCGCAGTGCGGATCTGCACATCGGCGGCGCCTTCGCGGGAGCCGGCAAACCACACCGCCATCAGGTCGCCGCCGGGCAACGCGGTGACCGACGACGAATGCACGAAATCATCGAGTTCCGAGGAAACAAAACGGCTGCTGTACAACGGCTCGGCAGCGTTCGCCGAGGCCTTATTGGCAGGCGCTTCCACCGCAAACGGCGCCAGCACATGTTCCGGGTGACTGCGCCACGCCGCGATAAAAATCAGGCTTACGGCTAGCGCGGCGACAACGAATCTCAAGCGAAAGGACAAGGCACGCATAGGCAGCTCATGGCAGTTACGAGACGGCAAACCATCGAAAGGACATCCCTGTCACGGGCCCGGATCGTCCGGCAAGCGACGCCGGCGCCCGGTGAGCATCGACAACGGCAGGTTGTCGCGCACTTGAAAACTTTCAAACAGCGCCGCCGCGATGTGCACGATGACCAGCGCCAGCAAGGCGTCAGCGGCGGTTTCGTGGACTTGCAGCGGCCAGTCGGCGCCCCAGAGGGCATCGATTTCTTCCATGGCCCAGCCGCTGAGGCCGACGGTCAGCATCGCCAGCAGCATCGCGATCATCACCAGTGCGCCGATCGGTGAATGCCCGAGACGATGCTCGGGCCGCCCGGCGATCAGCGACCGGGCATGGGCCGCGAGCCGTGACGGCGTCGGCCAGAAGTCCGACCAGCGCGCACTGCGCGGCCCGACGAATCCCCATACCAGACGCACCAGCAGCCAGCCCATGGCGTAATAACCGAGCCAGACATGCCAGTCGTCACCGGCTTCATTGAAGAAGTAGTTGGCGGCAAAGACCCCGGCGATGGACAGGTGAAACACCCGCACCAGCGGATCCCAGAGGCGCAGGGACTCGCGTGGCATCAGCCCTTGATCTCGGTTTTCACCGCTTTGCCGCTGACCGGATCGTGGTAGATCTCGACCTTGCGCTTGTCCTTGTCGAAGCCGTAGATCTCGTAGCAGTTGCCATCGGTGACTTTGAACTTGCTGATTTCATAGCCCTGGGATTTCAGCTGTTCCTGAAACGCCTTCTGGTCCTGCCACTGCGAACGTTCGGCCGTGGTGCATTGCGGGCCGGCGACGGCCAGGGGGCTGGTGACAATCAGGGACAACAGCACAAGTTTGCGCATGGAAGCACTCTCGCTGGATGGGAAAGGCCTCACTGTGCAAAACCAAGCTTAATGAAAGCTTAGTTGGCAACGAGTCGTTACATCTTCGCCGCCACAAGGGCTGCCACGGCAGCAAAGCGAGCGGCATGATGCCGCCGATCACGCGCCCGATTTCCCACAGAGAAAATGCCATGCGCCTACTTCTGGTCGAAGATGACCACGCCCTCGGCCAGGGCATCCGCGTCGCCCTGAGCAACGAGGGCTACACCCTTGACTGGCTGCAGGACGGCGTCAATGCGCTGCACGCGTTGCGCAGCGAAAGCTTCGATCTGTTGCTGCTCGACCTCGGCCTGCCAAGGCTCGACGGGCTGACGCTGCTGCAACAACTGCGCGCCACGCAACACGATTTACCGGTGCTGATCCTTACCGCCCGCGACGGCACCGCCGAACGCATCGCCGGGCTGGACGCCGGCGCCGACGATTACCTGGTCAAACCGTTCGATGTCGATGAACTCAAGGCGCGCATCCGCGCTCTGTTGCGACGCAGTCAGGGCCGTGCGCAACCGGTGCTGGAGCACGCCGGCGTCTGTCTCGACCCGATCAGCCAACAGGTCACCTGGCAGGGCAACAACGTAGTGGTCACGCCGATGGAATATCAATTGCTGCATCAACTGATGGCCCGCCCCGGCAAGGTTGTCACTCGCGAACGCCTGTCGCGCACCTTGTACGGCTGGCAGGAGCGGGTCGAAAGCAACACGCTGGAAGTGCTGATCCACAATCTGCGCAAGAAACTGTCCGCCGAACTGATCCGCACCGTGCGCGGTGTGGGTTACGTTGTGGAGCTCAAGCCATGAACTCGATTCGCGCACGGATTCTGCTTCCAGTGCTGATGATCGTGCTGCTCGGCGATGTGCTGATCAGTTGGGCAGTGCTGCGCTACAGCCACCACGAAATCGAAGAAATCTACGACGCCCAACTGGCGCAAAGTGCCCGCCTGCTGCAAGGCGTGCTGGCCCAGCGTGCACCCGGCGACAACGATTGGGAGCGTCTGCATCAGGCCTTCGACGAAGCGATGAGCCGGGTCGGCGATGGCGAAGCGGCGCATCCCTACGAGACACGGCTGACCTTTCAGGTTTGGCGCAACGACGGCCAGTTGCTGATGCGCTCGGCCGAAGCCCCGATACTTGATGCGCCGCCCGCGACCCTCGGCGCCCATGACTTGATGGAAAACGGGCGCGACTGGTGCGCCTTCCTGCTCAAGGACCCGCGACAGGACTTGCTGATCTGGGTCGGCGAACGCGACGACATTCGCCAGGACCTGATCACCCGTATCGTCGGCCATACCCTGTGGCCGAGCCTGATCGGCGTACCGCTGCTGGCCACTCTGATCTGGCTGACCATCGGCTGGGGTTTGCAGCCGTTGCGGGCCATGGCCCGGTCGATTCGCGGCCGCGACACCGAGACCCTGAAACCGCTGCACCTGAGCCCCCTGCCCCAGGATCTGGAGCCCATGCAGACCGCGCTCAATCGCTTGCTGCAACAGATCGATAACCTGCTCGCGCGGGAGCGACGCTTTATCGCTGACGCCGCCCACGAACTGCGCACACCGCTGGCGATCCTGCGGATTCATGCGCAAAACGCGCAATTGGCCAACACCCCGCAACAACGCGAAGAAGCACTGGAGTTTCTGGTCAGCGCCGTAGACCGCGCCACGCGCATTGCCAGCCAATTGCTGACCATGGCGCGTATCGAACCGCGTCTGGCATCGCCGCAAAACACCCGCGTCGAACTGACCGCGCTGGTGCGCGAGGAACTGGCCGAACTGACGCCGCTGGCCCTGGAAAAAGACGTCGAACTGATCCTCGACAGCGATCATCACTGCCCGGTCGACACCGATCCGGTGGCGTTGGCGATCGCTCTGCAAAATCTGGTAACCAATGCGCTGAATTTCGCCCCGCCCGGCAGCGAGGTGCGGATTCAGGTGCAACCACAGGCCTGCGGTGCGGTGTCGATCAGCGTCGAAGATGCCGGCCCCGGCATCGATGAGCAGCAATATGCGCGGTTGTTCGAACGCTTCTACAGCGAGGGCCACGCCAATGGTGCAGGTCTCGGGCTGGCCATCGTGCAGATGATCGTCAGCAAGATCGGCAGCACCTTGCAGCTGTACAACCGACCTCAGGGCGGGCTGTGCGCCGAGTTGCGAATCCCTCCGGGATCAACAGAACCTGCGCCGGGCATTTAACGAAATTTTCATGTTTGCCTCCCTATGATCCCGGGCCTCGTTGGGGAGTAACCTGCTTCCGAGCCCCTCGGAAGCGTTCGTATCAACATATTCGGCAACATGCCGTGGTGCGAACACCTTCTGGTTGGTGAGACCGACGACACATCCATGCCGCAAGTCGGGCGTGTGGTTGTGTCGTTGACTCATAGCCCGACTGGAAGTATTGCCCGTGAATCCTGTTTCCCTGATCTTCCTCGCACTCGCCATGTCCACGGATGCCTTCGCGGCCGCCATCGGCAAGGGCTCAAGCCTGCACAAACCCCGCCTCACCGAAGCCCTGCGCACCGGCCTGATCTTTGGTGTCATCGAAGCGATCACCCCGATCATCGGCTGGCTGATCGGCCAGGCCGCCACTCGCTGGGTGGCGCAGTGGGATCACTGGATCGCCTTCACCCTGCTGGTCGCGCTGGGCCTGCACATGATCTACAACGGCCTCAAGCATGAGGAAGCCGAAGAAGAAAAACCCGGTCAGCACTCGTTCTTCATTCTCGCCGTCACTGCCGTGGCCACCAGCATCGATGCGCTGGCCGTCGGTGTCGGCCTGGCGTTCGTCGATGTGAATATCTGGGTGGCCGCGGCTGCCATTGGCCTGGCGACCATGACCATGGTCACCATTGGCGTGATGCTCGGTCGGGTGCTGGGCTCCGTGGTCGGCAAGCGTGCGGAAATCGTCGGTGGCGTGGTGCTGATGATCGTCGGCACGACGATTCTCTACGAGCACCTTTCGGCCTGATCCCAAGTATCGCTGCCAGGGCGTTTGCCAGCGCCCCGGCAGCGGTGCGGCAAGGCGTAATCCGTTTGTGTCATGTTGCTGTCATTCGGGGCTGCTAACGTCCTCGCGCCTCTTCGCCCCGACTGCCAAGGTGACCTTCCCGGTGTACTCAAGCCCGACGCGCCAGACCATCATTCTCAGATCCGCCGACATGTCCTGCGACGACTTCGGTGCTTTGTTCTCTCGCATGTTCGGCAATCGTTATGGCGATACACCGCCACCGCCCAGGGACATCATCATTGGCGGCGTCTACGGCCGGCACGACGGGGTCAGTTTCCGACGCATGCATTACCGGGGCGACTTCACCGTGGCGTTCCCTGAGCCCTACGACGAAATCACCTTCGTCATTCCCACCGCCGGCAGGATCATCTTCAACGATTCGACCGAGTCGCTGGGTCTGCCGCATATCGGCCTGGCCATCGACAAGGCCGATCTGCATTCGATGCGCTTCGTCGACAATCATGCCCAGCACGGCATGTCGATCAGCCGCGCAGCACTCACCGAAAGACTGTCGTCACTGCTGGGCCGACCGATCGTGCACAAGCTGCATTTCGAGCCGAGGGTGGACCTCAACAGCCCGGCGTTTCAGGGCATTCGCGCGCTGATCGACCTGGCCACCGGCACCGAGTTCGACCTGTTGTTGAACGCCGGTTCGCTGATGCCATCGCGGCTGCGGGAGATGTTGGTGGACGCAGTGCTGGAAGCCTGGCCGCACAATTTCAGCGAAGCGTTGCGCCGCCCCGAAGCATCGATTGCACCTCGACATGTGAAACAGGCCATCGAATACATTCAGGCGCATCCCGAGCAACTGGTCAGCGGGACGGATCTGGCGGGGCTGGTGAATGTCAGTCTGCGGGCCTTGCAGGAAGGCTTCCGGCGGTTCGTCGGCACCTCGATTGTCGCGTACCAGCGGCAGGTGCGACTGGAGCGTGCTTGCGATGCGCTGAAACGAGGTGAGTCGTCATCGGTGACCGATGTGGCTCTGCAGTACGGGTTCAGCAACGTCGGCCGGTTCTGCCAATACTTTCAGGACGCCTACGGCGTGAGCCCCGCAGAAATGCGAAAAGGACTGCGCTGAGGCAGTCCTTTTTCTTCATCTTCAGGTTGGTCAGAACTGGTAACTGGCCTTGAGCCCGCCGTTGAAGCCGTGGCTATCACCGCCGCCGCTGGCACCGACTTCAGCACCCAGGCTCAGGGCGCCAAGGCTGGCCATCAGGTTGACGCCGCCACTGAACTGATCGCGGTTGTCGAACGCCGCGCGTTGTTCGATATCCAGCCCGAGCAGATGACCTTCGCTGTCGACCTGATGATCGCCCAGCACACGCTCGTAGCCGACCCGCACGCCCGGCACCAGTTGCCATGCGCCCATGGGCATCGGGGCGAACGAGACGTCGAGATTGGCCACGGCGCTGCGGCGGGTTTGCTGGATGTCGTCAACGTCGAGGGCCAGTTCGCTGCCCTTCTCCTGGAAGCCCGACAAGTCCAGACGACTGACCCGTACGCCGAGGCTCGGCTCCAGAATCACAGTGCTCAACGGCAAGCGATACCCCAGCGCCAGGGTGGCGCCGCTGAGATTGCCGTGAGTGTCACCCTTCGCCGAACCCAGGCCGCCGCCGAGGTCGCGCTTGCTGTCGTAGTCGACGTAACCGGCGCTGATATTGGCATCGGCAAACAGGCCGCGTTCCAGGCTGGTGAAGCCATAACGGGCACCCAGATTGAGGAAGGTGAAATCCGTATCGGCCTCGCCGCCCGCCCCGCCGACAGTGCCTTTGCTGTAACCGATCCCGCCGCGAGCGCTGAGTTGTTCGGAGAAGCGCTGGGTGACGCCGACCATCAGGCCCTGACTGTGTTCGTTGCTGCTTTGCGCATGGGCCGAACCGTCGGTGCCCAGGTAACCGGCGAGCGCGGTGCTCCACAACCGGTACTGGCCGACCTTGAGGTCGGTGCCGCTGGCGAATGGCGCTGCGGCTTGCTCGATCATTGCGTTCTGACGCAACAAGTAACTGGCGGCATCCGCATGGACCTGACCGCCCACGGTGGACTCCACGCCGCCAAGGCTGCCGGCGTCGATGGCCGATTGCAGGTAGTAGTTGTAGGCGCTGTAGGTGCCCGAGAGCTTGCTGTTCTGCAATTCCTGCAACAGCTGCGCACCGGCGGCAGCGTTGCCGAGCATGCCGGCCTGACCGGGCAGGCTGTTGTACTCGACCATTTTGCCGCGCAGCACGTAGATCGTTTCCTGGGACAGACCCAGCCCCTGCTTGAGGTAGTTGTCCATGCTGCCGTATTGCGCGGTCACCTGATCCAGACCGGCTTGCAGGTAACTGGCCTCCACACCCAGCAGCGGCGCGTAAACGGCGGCCATGCTCGGCGGCATCATCGCCAGGGTCTTGGCCACCCGTGCAGCGGTGTAGTCGTTGGTCGCCAGGTAATTGCTCATGATCGTGGCGTTGTCGACCCCGGCGATGCTTTGCAGCACGGCGGCGGTCCAGCCGGTACGGTCTTTGCCGGCGGTGCAATGGAACAGTGCGGCGCCGTCGACGCCGGCCAGTTCGTTGAACAGCACGCCCAACTGCCCGCGCATGCCGGCGTCGCTGACAAAGGCGCGGTTGGTCTCCTGCATCATTGCAATCGCATCGGCGGCACTTTTGAACGAGACCGTGGTGATGTTCGCGCCCGAGGTGGTGGCGCCGATGATGTCGATGTTCTGGTAGGTCGCCCCGCTGATCATCGTGTCCGGCGTGGCCGCAATTTCGCTGGGGGTGCGCAAGTCGTAAACGGCCTTGATGCCCAGACCGTTGAGGGTCGCCAGATCCGACGCCGTCGGCGTCAGCGCATTGGAGCGGTAAAACACCCCGGCGCGCATCGTGCCGTCATGGGTCGTGGAGTAAGCCGTGGTAATACCGGCGATATCGCGGAAGTTGTCGATGCCCTGCAGGCGCGGGGTATCAAGGTCGGCCGCGTGGACGGCGGCGATGGACAGACTCAACACGGACAGCGAACACAGAAAACGTGGAAACACGATGCAGCCTCATTGAAAACCGGTTGGGCTGCCCACTATCTGCAAGGTAATGTGACTGAATATGACAAAACGTCGAAGACAGCCAATCCCGGCGCGATCTGTCCTTCGGCTGCGCGTTCTGTCCGTCAAACGGGCTAAATCCCTGCCGATATTTGACGTTTTTTTTGCAAGAGGCAGGGTAAAGTGCCCTCTCCGGCCATCCTGGAAGCAGTCAATGAACCTCCAAAGCCCTCAAGACGCCGATGATGAAATCCTCAATCAAGCGGCGCACTGGTGCCTGCGTCTGCAAGACGACAGCTGCACCCCAGACGAGCGTCAGGCATTTCAGCAGTGGATTCAGAGCAGCCCGCGCCACGCCTTCGAATACGCGAAGATGCTTGAGGTCTGGGAATTGAGCGATCAACTGCCGGACGAGCGCGAAAAGTCGAAAAAGCGCAAGGCCACGACCCTGCCGTGCAGCTTCGAAGAGTTTCAACGCAATCTGGCGCAGCGTAATTAGCCCTGCACCGGGATCGACGCAAACTGCAGAGCGCCCCACTCGAAGCAACGTTTTGTCCTTGAATCAAGGTTAGAATCCGCGCGGTTCGGCTAACAGTTTAAGGATGACCCCGGCATGTCCACCCACGACACCTCCCTGCAAGACACCGCCGCCCCCGACGGCGTCTGCTTCGGCTGCGGCAGCAGCAACCCGCACGGCTTGCACATCAAGAGTTTCTGGCACGAGGACGGCGTGCACGTCATGGCCGAGCATGTGCCCGAGGCCAAATACTGCGGCTGGCCGGAGCTGGTCTACGGCGGCCTGATCGCGATGCTGGTGGACTGCCATTCCAACTGGACCGCAATGGCTTACCACTACCGGGCGGAGAACCGTGAAGCCGAGAGCTTGCCGCGCATCAACTGCGTCACCGGCAACCTCGGCATCAAATTCATCAAACCGACGCCGATGGGCGTGCCGCTGACGTTGAAGGCGAAAGTCGAGGGTGAAGTCGGGCGCAAGAGCCGGGTGATCTGCGAGGTGTACGCCGGGGATGTGCTGACGGCAGTGGGTGACTCAGTGTTCGTTCGGGTGGATACCGAGCAATTGGCGGCAGCCGCTCATGGCCGCAAAGACGACCAATGAGTGCCCGGGCAATAAACATGGCGGTGATTATCGCCATCAGCGTGGTGGTGGTTGGCGGCCTGAATTGGCTGATGAACGAATCCTGGCTGATCGCCACGCAAGCAAGCGGCGAAGATGCTTTCTCGTATCTGATCATCGAGATTTTGCAGACGGTGGCCATCCACTCGGTGGCGGTGGCGTCCATCCCGGTGCTGTTGGCGTTCTTAAGACAGACACTCGCCAGTTATGTCGTGTTGATACTGGCGTTGTCGCTCTACATGCTGCTCATCACCGGCATCAATGCAGTCGGCCCGGCCATCGCCGGACTAATGATCACAGCAGTGGTTTATGCGGTGTTCACAAAGTCGGTCAACCTGATCCGGTACTTTCGCGCGAAGTGACCCGATTCACCGTTCGGGCCTGCTGGTGGAAATCAAATGCGTGGCCGTGCGCAGGCGGGCTATACCTGTGTAGTGCCTTTCACCACTACCGCGAGGCGTTGAACCATGGACTTGACCCTCTACTACCATCCGCTGTCGTCCTACTGCCACAAAGCCCTGATTGCCCTGTACGAACACGGCGTCGCATTCGATAAACGCCTGATCGACCTGTCCAGCGAAGCCGAGCGGGCTGAACTGCGAGCCCTGTGGCCGTTGGTCAAGTTCCCTGTGCTGCAGGATCGCGCCCGCCAGCGCAGCGTGCCGGAATCGAGCGTGATTATCGAGTATCTGGATCACTACCATGCCGGAGCCGGACGGCTGATCCCCGACGATTGGGACACCGCCCTGCAAGTTCGCCTGTGGGACAGGTTTTTCGACAACTACGTGATGACACCGATGTCGCAGATCGTCGCCGACCGCATTCACAAAAGGAACGCTGACCTGAGCAGCCAGCGCACCCTGCTGAATACAGCCTACGACATGCTCGAAGCTCAGTTGACGACCCACCCATGGATCGCCGGCCCGGACTACAGCATGGCCGATTGCTCTGCCAGTCCGGCCTTGTTCTACGCCAGCACACTGGTGCCGTTTGGCGACGACCACCCTCGCCTGAGCGCCTATTTCGAGCGGCTGGTTCAGCGTCCGTCCTTCAGGCAGGTGATCGACGAAGCCAAACCGTGGTTTGACTTCTATCCCTTTGCCGAGGCGCTTCCCCATCGATTTCGCTGAACTCAAGGAAACGCGAGGCCAGTTTTTTTTCGAGTCGACGGGCCGGGGAGCGTCTAGGCTATCGATGGATTCATCACGGAGGGCGAGCAAGCATGCGACTGAGTTTTTCCGAGGGAGCGGAAGTGATCGAAATCGGCGATCGCATCGACGTTGGCCAAGACCGCTCAGGCGCCGATGAGACTGCCATCCCCTGGGTCTTGCATGAGTCCTGGCAAGTCGAGCGCTTCGTGCGCTGGCACTTTCGCATGGCGCAAGACATTCACCGCTTGCGTGCCCTGCTATCCGGTCAGCAATCGCTGGTTCACCGCCTGGATGACCAGGAGATTCTGCGTCAGTTATCTCAAAGGCTGCTCAATGGCAGTCTGTCTGTACGCACGGTCAGACGTAACCGAACCGGCACATCCGCAAGCACAGGATCCACACCGGTTCGACGAGAGGATGGGCCATCCCCCGCCTCTGCTGTGGGTGCGAAAAAGAACCTCGTTCAAAGCAGATCACCAACCTTTCAACCGATGAAATCCGATCCGCCAATGAGCGCCAGCGCCAAGACCGCCCAAGACTCGCAAGCACAACGACTGGAAGAGGCTGCAGCCCAGGCGATCCCTTTTTGCGAAGTCTGTCATCGCGCCGCCATGGAACGTGTATGAGCACCCGACCCCTTGAATCCTTGCTGGATGCGCTGTGGTCGGATGCAGACGTCGCGATCTACTGGCTGGTCGATGGTGCGCAGGACCCGACGATTTCGCAACGGATCCGTCATGGCTCGCTCAAGTTCTGGTGTCTGTATTCAGGCGAGCTCACCCCACGCCTGAGGGCTGCCGCGCCTTACCTTGTGCAACTTGTCCCGGGCCATCCGCAGACCCTTGAGTTGCTTGCCAGCGGATGGGGGCGTGCCTGGGGAGTTCTGCTGAACGTGCCGGCTTCACTGACGATGTCGCAGTTGCGGTTGCACCTTAAAAAGCGTCTACACGTGCAAACCGAGGAAGGAAAACTGTTGATGTTCCGATTCTATGATCCGCGGGTGTTGTCCATCTACCTGCCGACCTGCACAGAGGAAGAGCTGGCAGATTTTTTCGGGCCTGTTGATCGCATGTTTGTCGAGATGCACGAGGGCACGCAGTGGCGAGTGTTTGAAAAACCGTTGCGTGCCGTTGAGGCTCAGTCGTCTTCGCTCTCTTCACCGTCCTCGTCCAGTTCGTGCTCACTGTCAGAATCCACATAAATATCGTTAAAACTGACATACAACTTCACAAGATCCGCGATATGTTGAGCCATCAAATCCCGATCAGTGGGTGTTGAATCTCGCAAGGCACTTGCAGAAGGCCAAAAAAGTCCAGGTCGTTGTTTATGCTTGAGACTGACTTTTTCCGCTTTCAGTGTCTTTGCCAAAACCTTCAGCCTGCAATAACAGGCAAGGCATGGCCGCTTGACACCTGCCACATAAACTTTATCGCTATTGACGCGCTTATTTTTCCAGTATTCGACAAGCCGGATCTCGGCGTGCTTCTCCTCCTGAGAGCCCTCAATCACATATTCAATTGTTTTGTGTTTCGACAGTTGCAGGAACAAACAACCCTCTTCGTACTCTCTGTCCAATGCATCGAGATGCTTTGCATGCCGAACATAGCGGGTCTCGAACTCAGCGTTAATGCTCCTCAAAACGTCTGAAAAACGAGGGTCGGGCTCCCACCACTTGCTGCCCGCTGACTGCAGTCGCTGAGTGCACTTATTCTTGTTTTCGCAGATATACAGTTTTTTACCATCCCACAACGCCTGTATTTCCGTCGGTGCGGCGGGGACTTTCCGCTTTTGTACTTGAGTCAATGCATGGTTAGCCGCTGCTTTTTGATGTTTACTCGCCCTATTGAGCCTTTTTTTCGCTCTAGCCAGTGCCGCTTTTTTTTCATTCTCCGCAATTTTGGAAGTACACAGCAGATAAGCAAACGCCATTGTGCTGACCCACCTCAAATATTGAATATGTGGAGTTTTCCGATAATCAGTACGGTCTCTGTTGGTACGAACACTTTCGCCATAAAAACGGACAATGAGCGCGTTATGAGTGGCCGCGGGGTACTTGAACTGGTTCGGGCCGGTCAGTATTCCGGGCACCAGTTCCTCCAGCATTTGTTTAAAACCTTCGTTATCCATTGGCACCGCAAAACCCTGGCCACTGGCGTTGCTCTCGCACTGATCGCACTGCTCTACATAAACGACTTTGTTTTGCGCGGCGGTTGTTTTGGTTTTTCGCGAGGCAACAGCCTGCTTCCTGACAGCCCACTTCCTTTGTTTTTTTGGCTTCTTTGCTGTTCGGACGGGTGCTTCATCGTCGTCATCAACATCCTGACTCTGAGCCTTTCGCGCATTTTTTTGAATGCTGGACATCCTTGCTCCTCCCTGCGGAAGTTGAAGTGCGATCGGCATCACTACGACAAATGTGCAATGCCGAGTCGGCCCCTCAAGTCGTCGTCCACCTTGCCTGTTATGGGTATTTGCTCAAACCACTGAAACGTTCCCACGGCACAGGCAATTGATTGCTCATCGCCCGGTGAGCAGGGATAACCGAGGTTGTTCAAGCGCTCGACGACTCCGATGGTTTCATCCACCGGATCCAGTCCACCCACATCGAACCTATACGTGTGATCGCCCTCGGCGGTATTCAGGTCAACCTCTATCTGCGTCACGTCGGGCTGGATTCTTTCATGCAGAAAACCGCCGCTGTCGGTCTGGCCGAGGCGGTTGGCGAGTACGGCCCCCACCGCGAAAAACCTGATCAGGTATTGGCATTGCCTGAAGGGCGAACCCTCTGAATCGAGCAACCGCACGGAAAACGCAGTGCGCGCCAACTTGTGCAGGATTAGGTAACGCTGCTTGACGGACACGTCGATGCTGGCGTCCTGCCTGGGGGGAATGACCAATTGATCGCCGGGCATCAGTACGGTCATCGATCTTCCGGGTTTGGCGCTCAGCGCACTGTTGGCTTTCCAGACAGTTTCAGGCAAGTGCCCGTAATGATGCGCGAGCATCACCGCACATTCGCCCTGCGCTACGTCGTGGACGATGGGTTGTCCGGGGCTGGCGACCGGCATGGTCTCCCATAGCGCATTCCCTTCACTCCTGGCCGACTGCGGTGAGAGCGCAAGGGTTTCACTCAGTTGCCAGACCTGGCTGTCCAGCTCGCACAATGACAACTGATACGAACCCGCCTCCAGTCGGTCGAAACGCGCCATCCCCAGTGCCCCGGTCTTGTGACGCAAAACCTGTGACGGCCCCTTGCGCAATGCCAAGGCGACATTCGCTACCGGGGCGCCCGCCCCATCGACCACGCTGACCTCGATGGCATGGCGCAAGGCGAGCGGGCAGCCCTTCACGGGACTATCGATGGCATCACTTGCACTGTGTTGTTGCGCGACCTGATCGGCCGCCCTGAGCCTGGCCGACGTGTCGGACACGGGGATCTCGGCAACCGAAAGCGCGGATGGCGTCAAAGGGGTCACTGTGCTCTTCCTTGAGATGTCGGTCTATCGGGATGCTCAGGCACCGCAGGCAGGCATTGGCGCCGTTTCTTCACCCGTATTCTTCCCAGTCGAATTCCGCCTCCAGCCGGCGGTTGTTTTCCTCAATGTCACAGCGATGACAGTACTCCTCCAACAACCGTTCCAGTCGGTCACCGGGTGTACTGACAGCCGTGTCTGCAAGCAGATCGCGCATCCAGCCATGTTCCGGCTGAAGGTCGAAATCCCAGCCACAGACGACGGCCAGATTCAGGAAACGCAAACAATCGCGCTCGGAGTTCAGACCGTAAGCCGACGCCCTGTCGAGTGTCGCTTCAACGTGTTGGCACAACACCTCGTCATCGACGGTGACTCGCTCACTGGCATGGCATTCACGCAGCAAGCCGCACATTTTCACCACGAAACGATGGCGCCTGTCGTCAGCGAAACACGCCAGCTGCGCGTTGCGGATGATCATCATGGCCGGTGCTCCCGCGAAACGCGGCAGCACCGAACACACCTTGCGTGGGTATAGCCGGTTTGACTCGCCCTGGCACTCATCGCTGAACGGCCTTATCCATTGATCCGAACAAGTAAAGCTAGACGGATTTCCTCACTCTGGCGCAATTGTTCTCTTCAAACGTGAATGACGTTACAACTCACGCCGGCTGGTGACTGGTCACGCAGTGAATCCCGCCACCACCGGCAGCGATGGCGTCGATGTTGATCTGCACCACGTCGCGGTTCGGGTAGAGCTGTTTGAGCAGGTCGAAGGCCTTCTTGTCGGCGTCCTTGTCGCCGAACTCCGGGGCGATGACCGCGCCGTTGATGACGAAGTAGTTGATGTAGCCCGCCGCGAAGTCGTCGTTGTTCTTGTTGAATTTGGTTTTGCGTGGCTTCAGCGGTGGTGACACGGTGTGGATCTGCAACGGGCGACCATCGGCATCGGTAGCCTTTTTCAGGATTTCCAGGTGCGCCAGCGTGACCTTGTGATCGTAGGATTGCGGGTCGGTGTCGAGGTTGGCGATCACCACGCCTGGCTTGACGAAACGAGCATAGAAATCGACGTGGGCATCGGTGATGTCCTTATCCTTGATGCCCGGCAGCCAGATGATTTTGCGCAGGCCCAGGCGCGCTTTCAGCTCCGCCTCGACGTCCGCCTTGCTCCAGCCAGGGTTGCGATTGGTGTTGACCCAGCAGCTTTCGGTCATGATCCCGGTGCCGTGACCATCGACTTCGATGCCACCGCCCTCGCCCACCAATTCGCTGCGGATGTAGGTCGCTTGCGCGTCTTGCGCCACTCGTTGGGCGATTTTCGCGTCTTTGGAGTGCTGCTGCTTGTTGCCCCAGCCACTGAAATTGAAGTCCACCGCACCGAGGCCGCTTTTGTCATCGATGACGAAGTTGGCGCTGATGTCGCGCATCCAGATGTCGTCGAGGTTGGCGATCTGGTAGGTGATGTTGGAGCTGCCGCAAATCTCTTCGGCCAGACTGCGCTCGCCGCTGCGGCAGTAGATGGTCAGCGGTTCATAGCGGGCGATGGCGCGGGCGATTCGGCCCAGCGCTTCCTGGACGTCTTCAGTGAAATCTTCCCAGATCGCATCCTGCGCGCCGAAGGCCATGTAGGCGCGTTCGTGCTTGTCGCCCTCGTCGGGCATGAACCAGCGACCTTCACTGGCCGCCAGCACCCGCGCCGGGGACAGGCCGAGGCCCATGACGGCAGCGCCTACGCCGGCGGCGACTGAAACCTGTTTGATGAACTCGCGACGAGTCGGCATGTGTACGTTCCTGATGTGTAAGGGGCCGCCGAAGCGGCCCGGAAAAATCACTTTGCAGTGGCGGTCTTGAACTTGGTCCAGGTGCGCATGCGGGCGCGCATGTCAGCCTGGGGAATGTCCTTGCCCGGTATCAGACGAGCATAGGTCGCTTCGTCGAGGTAGATGTCCGGGTTGTTGCGCATCGCCTCGTCCACGTTTGGCCGGGCCTTGGCGTTGGAGGTCGGGTAACCGGTGAAATTGCTGATCGCGGCCATGTTCTCCGGACGCATCACGAAGTTGATGAAGGCATAGGCGTATTCCGGATGCTTGGCATCGACCGGAATGGCCATGGTGTCCATCCACACCGTGGTGCCCTCGCGGGGAACGCGGTACTGGAATCGGGTCTGCTTGCCGGCGCTGTCCGAGGTGCGCTGGGCCTGGGTCATGTCACCGCTGTAGCCCAGAGACAGGCACAGGTTGCCGTTGACCAGATCGGTCACCGGTTGCGACTGGAACTTGCGAATGTGCGGCCGCAACTTCATCAGCAAATCACTGGCCGCCGCCAGGTCCGCAGGTTTGGCGCTGCGCGGATCGCGCCCCAGATAATTGAGCACCACGGCCAGCACTTCATCCGGCGAGTCGATCATCGAAATCCCGCAATCGGCGAATTTCGCCGCCAGCTCCGGTTTGAACAGCATGTCGAGGCTGTTGACCGGCGCTTCGGCCATGCGCTGTTTGATTTGCTCGGCGTTGTAGGTCAGGCCGATGGTGCCCCAGGTGTACGGCACCGTCGCCTTGTTCGAATGCTCGTAATGGCTGCGCAGTTTCTGCAGGCCCGGCTCGATATCGCTCATCGCCGTGACCTTCGAAGGATCCAGCGGCAACAGGCTGCCGGCACGCATCAGCCGTTCGGCCACGGTGTCGCCGGGGAAGATCAGGTCGTAGCCGCTGCCGCCGGAGAGCATCTTGGCCTCCAGGGTTTCGCTGCCGTCCATGACGTCGTAGATCACCTTGATCCCGGTCTCGGCGGTGAATTTGGTCAGCGTGTCTTCGGCGAAATAATCCGCCCAGTTATACAAGCGCAATGTCTTGTCTTCGGCGTGTACGGAAGGTATCAAACCGGCCAGCGCCAGCCCCAGAGCACCCAGCAACCACTTGTGTGAGGTGTGCATATCAGACTCCTTGAGGATTCCAGCGTGCGTGAAGGTGACGGCCGTCCTGGCTGAGTAGCGCCCCGTACATTTCCGGACGGCGGTCGCGGTAGATGCCCCAGCTCAAACGCTCTTCGCGCATGGCCGAAAGATCGAGGCTCTGCACCAGCACGCCGGTGCTGGCTCGGTCGGCCTCGGCGAGCATTTTTCCCTTGTGGTTGCAGATGAATGACGAGCCGTAGAAATTCATTTGCAGCGTCGCATCGGTACCCGCCACTTCGCGGCCAACGCGGTTGGACGCGATCACCGGCAGCAGGTTGGCAGCCGCGTGGCCGCGCATGGTCATCTGCCAGTGGTCCCGCGAATCCAGATCCGCGCAGCCCGGTTCCGAGCCGATGGCGGTCGGGAACAGCAGCACTTCGGCGCCCATCAACGCCAGGCAGCGCGCGGTTTCGGGGAACCACTGATCCCAGCAAATGCCCACGCCGAGGCGGCCGAACGCGGTGTCCCAGACTTTGAAGCCGGTGTCGCCGGGGCAGAAGTATTCCTTCTCCTGATAGCCGATGGCGTTGGGGATGTGAGTCTTGCGGTACACGCCCAACAGGCGCCCGTCGGCATCCGCCACGCTAAGGGAATTGAAGTAGGCATTGCCCGCCTTCTCGTACCAGCTCAGCGGCAGCACCACGCCGAGTTCACGGGCCAGCGCCGCGAAACGCGACAGCACCTGACTGTCGCGGTACTCCTCGGCCAGCGCCATGTGCTGATGGCTCTGTTCGATGCAGAAATACGGCGTGGCAAACAGCTCCTGCAACAGGATCACTTGCGCGCCCTGCGCGGCCGCTTCACGCACCAACTGCTCGGCGCGGTCGAGGTTGCTTTTCAGGTCCCAAGTGCACGGCATCTGGGTGGTGGCGACTTTGAGCAGCGTCATCGATCAACCCTCCACCGGCCAGGCTGGCTGTTGCTGGGTGATGCAGTGCACACCGCCGCCACCGTGGGCCAGATGGTTAATCTGCACTGGCACCACTTCACGACCCGGGAACGCCTTGGCCAGCGTTTGGGCCGCGACATGGTCGGCCTCGATGCCGTAGGCCGGCATGATGATCGCGGCGTTGGCGATGTAGAAGTTGGTGTACGAGGCACAGAACACTTCGGCTTCGGTGTCCACCGCATCGGTGGCTTCATACAGTTCGATCAGCTCGAATTTGCGGCCCTGGGCGTCGGTGGCCAGTTCCAGTGCGCGGCGGTTTTCCCGCACCACTTCGGCGTACACCGAGCTGCGATCGTGAGTCGCATCCACCAGCAACACGCCGGGACGGGCGAAGGCGCAGACGCCATCGACGTGGCCATCGGTCATGTCGCCGGTGACGTAATCCGGATCACCCGGCAACCAGATGGTTTTCTTCACGCCGAGCAAACGACTGAAGATTTCTTCCATCTCGGCCTTGCTCACGCCAGGGTTGCGATTGGGGTTGAGCAACACCGACTCGGTGGTGATCAACGTGCCCTCACCGTCGACGTGGATCGCACCGCCCTCGTTGCTCAGTGCGGTGCCGAAGCACTCGCCGCCCAGGTGATTGAGCACGCGACGGGCCAGGCTTTCGTCCAGATCGTGGGCCGACTTGCCGCCCCAAGCGTTGAAGCGCCAGCTCACCCCGGCCAGACCTTGCTCCGGGTGAACGACGAAGCTCGGGCCGGAGTCGCGGCACCAGCTGTCGTTGACTGCCAGCGGAATCAGTTCGATGTTCGGCCCGCACAGGGCTTTGGCGCTGGCGATTGCCGACGGATCCACGACCATTTTCACCGGTTCGAAACGGGCGATGGCATTGGCAACGCGGGCGAAATCTTCCTGCACCAACGGCAAAGTGACACGCCAGCCCGACTCCCACAGGGCCTGATTGTGTGGCCAGACCATCCAGGTCGCCGCGTGCGTCACCCACTCTGCCGGCATCATCCAACCGCTGTTGTTGTTTTTGTTCTGCTGCATGGTAAAAAGCCCTTTGAGTTAAGCCATTGTGTTCAATGAAAACAGCCTAGGCGGCGTCGACGTGCATGCTAATGGCGGCCTGAAGGGCAAACAAACGATGGATTTAGCGGAAAACTGATTAGAGGAGCTTATCGATCATGCTGAAACACTGGCCACCCCTCAGCTCGTTGCGCGGCTTCGAAGCCGCTGCAAGATTGGGCAGTTTTCACAAGGCCGCCGAGGAACTGAGCCTCACGCAGTCGGCCATCAGCCAGCAGATTCGCAGCCTTGAGGCCTATCTGGAGCAGCCGCTGTTTTTCCGCAGCGGGCGCAGCGTGGCGCTGACCGACGCCGGCCACGATCTGCTCAGCACGACTCAGGCGATGTTGCAGCAACTGTCGGTGGGCATCCGGCGTCTGGGGCAATACCAGAAACCCAATCAACTGGTGCTCAACACCACGCCGGCGTTTGCCCGGCACTGGTTGCTGCCACGACTGGGGGATTTCCGCCGTCAGCACCCGAAGGTGGATCTGTGGATTTTCAGCACCGATGAAGTGCCGGACATGGCGACCCAGACCATCGATCTGGCGGTGCGCGACGACATCAGTTCCCAGGCCGAATGCAGTTTCAAAGTGCTGCACGCTGATCGACTCTATCCGGCGTGTCATCCGAGCCTGCTGACAGTGCCGAACGCGCAGCGGACAACGCTGCACGGCGAGCGGGAAATGGACTGGAGTCATTGGGCAGTGGAGTCAGGAATCGACGTCGGCCAGCAGGATCAGGGCCTGAATTTCTCCGATCCGGGCCTGTTGCTGGACGCAGCGTGCGGCGGGCTCGGCATCGCATTGGTCAGCCAGTTGCTCAGTCGCAAGGCCCGGGCCGACGGCCTGTTGCAACCCTTGGTGGACGACACCATCCGCGGGCCGAACTGGGCGCTGTTGACCCACCGCGACAGCGAGAGCGATCCGATGGCCCGCAGTTTTACCGAGTGGTTGCTGGCGAACCTGAGCGATCCATGACCGGTGCGTGGCGGGCCATCACCTCGGCGACCCAGTCGATGAACACCCGCAGTTTGCGACTGATGTGACGGTTCGGCGGGTACGCCACGTAGAGCGGCATCGGATCGAGGTGCCAGTTTTCGAACAGCGGCACCAGATCACCGCTCGCCTCGTGTGCTTTGGACATGTACTTGGGCAACCACAACACGCCCAGCCCCGCGAGGCCCGCCGACAGGTAGGCATTGCCGTCATCGACGGCCAGCACGTGGCGGCCCTTGATCTGTAAGTCTTCGTGCTCGTTGTGCAGGGCGTAAGGCACAGGTTTGCCAGTGCGAGCCCAGAGGAAACCGACCACCCGGTGATGACTGTCCTCAAGTTCACGGGGATGCGTCGGGGTGCCGGCCCGAGCCAGGTAACTCGGCGCGGCGTACACGCCAAGTTGAAGATCCGCCACCTTCCGGGCCATCAGTGACTGATCCCGCAACTCGCCCCCGCGCACCACGCAATCGACGTTCTCATCGATGATGTCGACGATCCGGTCGCTGACGCCCATGTCGATCTGGATCTCCGGGTAACGCGCGCAAAACTCGGGCAGCGCCGGCACCAGAATCAGATTGGCCAAAGGGCTCGGCACATCGACCCGCAAGCGTCCCTTGGGCTGCGCCGCCGCGCCGGGAAGACTGGTTTCGGCATCGTCCATGTCCGCCAGCAACTTGATCACCCGCTCGTAATAGGCCGCGCCATCTGCCGTGGCGTTGACCTTGCGCGTGGTGCGGTTGAGCAACTTGACCCGCAGGCGCGCCTCCAGTTGCTGCACCAGATGGGTCACGGTGGTTTTGCTCATATGCAGGGTTTCGGCGGCCTTGGTGAAACTGCCCGCCTCCACCACCCGGGCAAACGCCTGCATCGCGTCGAAACGGTCCATATCCAACCTCTAATGGCGGGTCGATTGTTTGGCTATTCCAAACAGTGATCGCCAAGGTTGCGCGTTTATCGTGTCGACGCAAGCCCCTAGAGTTTCTCCATCGCAGGTTTTCAACCCATTGAAGGAGACACTCCATGACCAACACCCAGCCAAAACGTGACGTGGTTTTCCCGCCCGGACGCCATGCCCTCTACGAGCGCAATCGCTATTCGCCGGCGGTGCGCTCCAACGGTTTTCTGTTCGTCTCCGGGCAAGTCGGCAGCCGTGAGGATGGCTCGCCGGAACCGGATCTGAAGCAACAGGTGCGACTGGCCTTCACCAACCTCAATGCCATACTCGGGGCGGCCGGCGGTAGTTTCGATGACGTGGTCGACGTGACGGTTTTCATGGTCGACCCGCAATCAACCTTCGAAACCATCTGGGAAGTGGTGCCCGAGTTCTGGGGCGAGGCGCCGCATCCGACCATTACGGCGGTGGGTGTCACTTGGCTGTATGGCTTTGAGTTCGAGATCAAAGTCATCGCCAGAACCCCAGAGGTGTAAGCCCCCAGGTGAGTGCTTCAAAGCGGCAGCGATCGATCTGAATCACCGGTGGCGGCGCGATTCCTCAGTCGTCTTTCTGGCGCAATCATGGTGTTGATTGCAGCGTTTCTGCTTACCGAGCAAATCCTGCATTGGAAGTGCATCGCTGGCCAGCGCTCGCCCCTCCAATCCGCAGAGGACGAGCGCCGGTCTCACCGCAACAACCAACGCGACATTAACCGCGAACTCTGCGGCATCAGCCAATACACCATGTTGAACGAGATCAGCCCGGCGACCAGCATTTTGAACAACCACCCCGGCAGACGCAGATCCGCCAGCTCCAGCAGCGCCGCCAGTGCCCAGGGCATGGACACCGACAGCGGCCAGACGACCAACCATGACACCAGCCATTGTTTCCAGCGGGCGCCGGTCTCCGGAGTCATGGTTGCTGGCGCCGCAGCACGGCGCGCTGGTAGATGCGGTCGCGGGCCAAGGTCATCGGGTCCTGGCTCAGAGCGATGCCGTCGAGCAGTCGGCCGGGGCTGAAGTCGAGGCGTTGCTGGACTGTTTGCTGATCGGCAGCGGACACCAGCGAATCAAGGGTGAAGATGCCCAGCTCGACTTCCCGACGGTTTCTCGGCCACGGGATCGAGCCGTTTTCAACCGCATCGCCCGGTGCCGCCAGTTGCACGATCAAACGCATCTGCGCAGGTCCCTTTGCCAGTCGCGCTTTCAGTTCATCCTGCAAGTAATCGACCGGCCTGCGGGCGGCTTGCTGGTCGCTGAGCAGCGACTGTCCGGTCAACGGTTCGATGCGGTAGCGAACGACCTGTTCCTGGTTTTCCCGGTTGCTGAAGACCAGCGAGTTGACGCCGAAGTATTCGATGCTGGTGTAGCTCGACGGCGCGGGTTTCGGCGCCTCCAGAAAGTTTTTGGCCCTCGGATGCTCCGCCAGAAAAGCCTGCAACGGCTGCGGATCCGGCGGCGTCGCAACGGTCGCCGCGATGCCTTGCAGGAAGCTCAGAAAATCTTCGGGTGTGGCCACCGGGAAGCCGTCGAACGAGTGACCGACGATGTCCGTTGACTCTCCGTTCGGCAGTTTGAAACGCACCGCCAGGCCGCGCGGACTGGCCATTGGATCACCGTCCACCGTGGCCGGCACGCCACTGAAGTTGGAGAATCGCAGCACCACCGGCACCGGTTGACCCTGCAAATGGGCGGCACGACTGAGGGTGGCGGCCTCGGGTGAAGCGGTGAAGGTGCCGTTAACCAACACACCTTTGGCATGGGTTGCACGAAAGCCCGGATGCTTGCCGAACGTGGCATAAAGCGCATCCAGCAGCGCGTCGTAGAGTTTGTCCTGAGACACGGAATCAGTCCTTGTGGAAGTCAGAGGTTGTTCGCCAGCGGCATGGACAGGGGACGCGGTCAGCGTCCCTGCCAGCAGCGCGACGATCCACGGTCTGGATAATCGCATCGGGCTCACTCCTGACGCAGGCCGGGATTGAGGGCGATGTGTTTGTACTCGACAAAATCATCCATCGCCGCCACGCCGTTCAAACGTCCCTGCCCCGACTGTTTGAAGCCTCCCTCCTCAAACTCGTCGTAGACCACCGCCCAGTCGTTGACCCAGACCGTACCGGCCTCCAGCTCACGGGCAACCCGCAGCGAGCAGCCGATGTCGCGGGTCCAGACGCTGGCCGCCAGGCCGAACTCACTGTTATTGGCCAGTTCGATGGCCTCGGCTTCGCTGTCGAAAATTTGCAGGGTCAGCACCGGGCCGAAGGTTTCGCGCTGGACAATGGCCATTTCAGGATCGCTGATCCGCAGCAGCGTCGGCCGATAGAACGCGCCTCTGGCCAACGGCCCGTCAGTGACCGGCCCACCGCGCACGATGACTTGCGCGCCGGCGGCTATCGCCTCTTCCACCACTTGATTGACCCGCTGCACGTTCGCCTTGTCGATCAGCGGCCCCATGTCACTGGCCGGATCGGCAGCCGGCCCGACCTGCACAGCTTCGAGGCGTACGGCCAGGCGCTCGGTCAGCGCCGTGGCGATATCACGCTGCACCAGCAGCCGCGAACCGGTCATGCAGAACTGCCCGGCAAACACTGTCAGCGCCTTGACCAGCGCCGGCACCACCGCATCGAGATCAGCGTCGTTGAACACCAGCATCGGCGTCTTGCCGCCCAGTTCCAGCCCGAAGCGCTTGAGATGTTGGGCACCCGCCGCCGAGATCGCCCGACCGGTGCCGGTGCTGCCGGTGAAGCTGATGACCGGCACCTTCGGCGACTCCACCAGATGGATCGAACCAGCGGCGCCTTGCTCGTTGAACAGGTTGATCACGCCACGTGGCAACGACGGCGCCTCACTCATGATCCGTGCGACCAGCGCGTTGGTCTGGGCCGTTTGCCCGGGCATCTTGATCACTGTGGTGCAACCGGCGGCCAGTGCCGGCGCCAGCGAACGGATCATCAGCACCACCGGCGAATTCCACGGCACGATGATGCCGGCCACGCCCACGGCCTGACGGATGACCAGGGAAATCCTGCCGGGCCGGGGCTCCGCTGCCCGGCCATATTCGGTGCGGGCCAGCGCGGCGTAGTAGCGCAACTTGGACGGCACCATGCCAACCTCGAACGCAGCTTCAGGGCGGATCTTGCCGTTCTCCAGCGCCAAGGTGTCGATCAGCTCGGCGGCATTCAACTCGAAGGCGTCCGCCAGTTCCAGCAGAACCTGGGCACGCAACTGGCGATCGTCTTTCCACGGCGTCTGGGTGAATGCCCGTTGCGCAGCTTCGATGCCTTGGCGAGCCTCGGCCTCGCCACCTTCGGCGTATCGACCGATCAACTCATACGTCGCCGGGTTAATGGAGTCGTGGTGAACACCGGAATCCAGCCACAGGCCGTCGATCCAGTTCAAAACAGGCGTGTTGTTCATGATGAAGTCTTCCTTGGATTCAGGCGTAGAGGCCGGCGATTTTTTCGGCAGTGGCGATCACGGTGAGGTTGGTTGCAACGGAGGGCACGTCGGGGAAGATCGAGGCGTCGACCACCCGCAGGCCTTGCACGCCGATCACTCGGGCTGCGAGGTCGACCACCGCTTTGGCATCGCCCGGCCGCCCCATCGGGGCGGTCGACGTCGGATGGTGATAGGTGTCAAGCGTGGCTTTGACGCTGGCCAGCAAGGCTTCGTCGGAATCGTTGCCCTGCCCCGGGTTCAGCTCGGAATGGATCAATCCCTTGAGCGGTGCCGTCGCACCGATCCTGCGCGCCAGGCGAATACCGTCCAGCAAGCGCTGACGGTCCTTGGGCTCGGCGAGAAAATTAAGGTCGATGCCAGGGGCCACGAACGGGTCGCGACTGGCGAGCGTGACCTTGCCTCGGGACAGTGGTCGGGTCAGCGCCACCGCGAGCACGAAGCCGACCTGGGTCGGGCTCTGGTCGTGCGGGAACAAGTGGGTCGCGGTGATGTGAATATCCAGATCACCCTGCTCGGCGCTGCGGCTGTGGGTCCAGAGTTTGGCACCAATGGCCGGTGACTGGCGGCCGATCAAGTCCGGTTTAGCGGCGTAGGCGTTGTAGTAAAACGGGTGATCCATCAGGTTCTGCCCGACCGGCAACTCGGCGACCTGCGCGATTTCCAGCGCGCGCAGGTCTTCGCCGGGGCCGATGCCGGAGCGCAGCAGAATCGCCGCGCTGCCATAGCTGCCGGCCGACAGGATCACTTCAGCGGCCCGCCATTGCTCACCATTGGCCAGTTGCACGCCCACCGCACGCTGGCCGTCAAACAATACTTTGTCGACCAGGCTGTCGGCGCGGATCTGCAAGTTGTCGCGAGCCCGAACCTCGTCCGTGAGGTAGGCCATGCCGGTGTTGATCCGCACGCCATCGACGATGTTCATCGGATACGGGCCCACACCGTTGGCATCCGCGCCGTCGAAATCGTCGATCATCCGGTAGCCGTTGGCGACGGTCGCGTAAATGAAGGACTTCTGCATCGGCGTGACATCAGTGCTGCCGAGTTGGCGCACCGGCAGCGGCCCTTCGTGGCCGTGAAGCGCGCTTGCACCACCGCTGTGGCTTTCGAGTTTCTTGAACCAGGGCAGCAGCTCTTCGTAGCTCCAGCCCGGCAGATCCCAGCGTTTGAAATCGGTGGCACGGGCGCGGATCGCCACCGCGCCGTTGATCGCCGAACTACCGCCCAACACTTTGCCGCGCAACGCGCCGATCGGGTGTTCGACGTAGCCCGGCCGAGAGGTGTAACCCCATTCGAACTCGCGATTGCCATTGGCCCCGACCACGTCGCTGTCCGCGACAGTCCGTGGGTATTTGTCTGGCGCATAACTGTGACCGGCCTCAAGCAACAGCACCTGACGCTGGTTGTTTTCACTCAAGCGACGGGCCAACACCGCGCCGGCCGAACCACCGCCGACAATGATCACGTCGACCGGGCCACGGCGATGCAGGTTCTTTTCGGGGTTGTCATCTGACTCCAGGGCCTGGGCCAGGCCGCTGCCTGCCGCCAACGTCGCGGCCGCCACAACGCCGCCGGCCAGTACGGCGCGGCGAGCAGGATTATCAAGGGTATCGTTCATGCGTTTCTTCCCTGTCAGGCGTCAAAACGCGCCTGTTGAGGGAGAGCTTATTGAAGGGTTCGAGGGCTCATAAGCCGGGGAAAAACGAATCGCGGTTTCGCTTTTCCCGAACGGTTCAACACGCCGAATGGGTCGCGAGCAATTGCTCCCACACCGGCGGGTTGCCAATCTGCTCGCAAAGAAAATCGGTCAACGCCTGCAGCTTGGGCGAGGCCCGTTGGGAGCGCCGGTACACGGCGGAAATGTTGCCGCCACGGGGCGCATAAGGCGCCAGCACTTCCTGAAGCGTGCCATCGACAATCGCTTGCGCGGCCAGAAACGTCGGCAGGATCGCCAGCCCCATGCCGGCCTTCGCCGCCTCCATCAGTTGATGGCCGTTGTTGGTGCGCATCCGGCAGCGCACGCGAAAAGATTCCAGCGCATTATTCACCGGCAGCGTCCACATCCCGTGAGGCTCGCGATTGACGTAGAGCATGGCGAAGTGTCCGGACAGCTCCTGTGGGGTTTGTGGTGTACCGTGAGCGGCCAGATAGTCCGGGCTCGCGCAGATGATGTGGCGGTTGGCAGTGATGGTTTTCGCCACCAGCGAAGAGTCTGGCAATTCGCCGATGCGGATCGCCGCGTCGTAGCGCTCTTCGTGCAGATTGACGTGCCGGTCGTCGAACTCGACGTCGAGGCGTAACTCGGGATAGCGCACCGCGAACGCCGACAGGATCGGCGTCAGGTAACGAATGCTGAACGCCATCGGCGCCGCCAGCCGGAGACTGCCGCGCAGGCTCGACTGAAAGGCCAGGACCGCGTCTTCCGCCTCTTCGACCTCCGCCAGAATACGTATGCAATAACGATAAAAGACTTCACCCGCCTCGGTCAGTCGAGCCTGTCGTCCGCGTTCGAGAACAATGCTGCCCAGGCGTTTTTCCAGTTGCGCAATCCGCTGGCTGACCATGGATTTGGCGGTGCCCAATTGCCGGGCCGCCTCGGTGATACTGCCGGTGTCGACCACCATGACGAACGATTGCATCTCGCAAAGCTTGTTCAAGTTCTACATCCAGTACGGGCCAGGCGCACGGCCGTTGGCGGCCGTGTGCCCGTGATTGTTTTTATTCTGAGAGAGAGGATTGCTTGAGGGCGTCCGACAACTTTTCCGCCATCATGATGACGGTCGGGTTCAGGTTGATCAGCGGGATCTCGGGGAAAATCGACGCATCAATCACACGCAGCCCTTGTACGCCATACACCCTGCCCTGTTCATCCACCACGGCGACAGGATCGTTCGGTAACCCCATCGGTGCAGTCGAGCACGGGTGCTGCAAGGTGCCCACGCCTTGGGCCAATGCCGCGCGGATCTGTTCGTCGCTGTCATCCACGGACGGGCCGGGAAACAGCTCTTCCACGATCAGGCTTTTCAAGGGTTCGGTGTTGGCCAGTTTGCGTGCCAGGCGGAAGCACTCGACCATCCGGTTCATGTCGTCCGCGCTGGTCAAATGATTGAGTTCGATGACCGGTGCAGCGGCGGGGTCGCGGCTGCTCAGGCGGATTCGGCCGGTGGATGTACAGTGCATCAACTCCAGGCCGAGCGAGAACGCCACGCCGGTGGGACTGATGGCCGGGTCGAGCAGGTGCGAGGGCGAAATGCCGATGTCCAGTTCCCTGTCCGAGCCGGCATGGGACGAGTGGGTCCAGAGTTGTGCGCCCACTACCGGATGCTCCTGGCCTTTCAGGACTTCCTGGCCACTGAAGTTCATCCAGAAGAACGCATGATCAAGCAACCGGGTGCCGACCGGTGCATCCTTGACCAGCGGGATGTCCAGGGCCTGCAGATCGGCTTTCGGGCCGATGCCCGAGCGCAGCAGGATCGCGGCCGAGCCATAGGCACCGGCGCTGAGGATCACTTCTTTGCCGTGCAATGCTCGCCCGTCCGCCAGACACACCGACTGAACCCCGCCCTGCTCGATCAGCACTTTATCGACAAGACTCTGCTCCAGAATCGTCAGATTGGGCCGCGATCGCACCTCGCGGGTGAGATAGGCCATCGCGGTATTCACGCGCACGCCGTTGATCACGTTCATCGGGTTCGGGCCGGCGCCGTTGTTGGCTTCGGGATTATTGAAATCATCGACCTTGTTGGCGCCGCAGGCCCAGGCGGCTTCGAGCATTGCTCGCTGCACCGGAGTGATGTAATCGAGCGACATCTGGTGAATCGGCAGCGGCCCGTTACGGCCATGCCACTGCTCGTCGCCGTGGGGAGCGCTCTCCATTTTCCTGTAGTACGGCAGGACGTCTTCGAAGCTCCAGCCTTTCAAGCCTTTGGCGCTGAACCTGGCAAAGTCGAACGGCAAGGCCCGACACGCCACCGCACCATTGATCGCGGAGCTGCCGCCCAGCACCTTGCCCCGTGGCGCGTAGACCGCTTGTGGTTGCTCGACGGGGTTGGCGAAATAGCCCCATTCATAACGGGCATCGCCATTGGCGGCGATGATGTTGGCGTTGTAGCTTTCTTCAGGGTATTCGTCCGGATCAAAGGCCCGCCCCGCCTCGACCAGCAGCACATCGAGCTGCCGCGCTTCGGACAGTCGCGCCGCCAGCACGGCCCCCGCAGAACCGCCACCCAGAATCACAAAGTCGAACACCTTGTAATGGACCGTCATGTCACTTCCCTATTCTTGTCACGTGATGTGAAGGCATGCCGCACCGTGCGGCCGCGCCCACAGACTCATCGAGTGACACACCGCCCACCAGTCCCCGAAAACGGTCCGCTGCTTCCCACACAATGGACAATCGGGCTTGTATAGTTGGCGTCCTTTTCCCGAGTGAAAGTCACCCGTGCTAGATCTCAATGACCTGCAGTATTTCGTGATGGTGGTGGACCACGGTGGCTTTGCGCCGACGGCGCGGGCGCTGGGGATTCCCAAGTCGAACCTGAGCCGGCGTATCGCCTTGCTCGAAGAGCGACTGGGCGTGCGGTTGATCATTCGCAATACTCGCAACTTCTCGGTGACCGAACTGGGCCAGACCTACTACGCCCACTGCCGCTCGATGCTCAAGCAGGCCGAAGCGGCCGAGGCGGCGATTGCCATGACCCGCGCCGAACCGGCCGGTGTATTGCGCGTGACCTGTCCGACCACGCTGCTGGAAGAATGCATCGGCGGGATCATCACGCGCTTCATGGCCATGCACCCGCGCGTCGAAGTGCATCTGGAAGCCAGCGACCGGCAGGTCGATGTGGTGGCCGAAGGCGTCGATCTGGCACTGCGGGTGCGACCGCCGCTGCTTCAGGATTCGGAGCTGATCAGCCGGGTGCTGTCGCAGCGACCGCAATGCCTGGTCGCCAGCCCCGCGCTGTTGAATCGGCTGGGCGAGCCCCGTGAACCGGAAGACCTGTCGCGCTTCCCCAGCGTTCATCACGGCAGTCCGCAGCAGGCTTACCAATGGACGCTGTTCCATCCGGATGGCGCCGAGTTCACCCTGCAACACCGCCCGCAACTGATCACCAAAGGGTTGCCGATGCTCCGGTGTGCCGCCATCGACAGCATCGGTGTGGCGCAGATGCCGATGTCGCTCGTGCACGATTTCATCGAACGCGGGCAACTGGCCGTGGTACTGCCGCACTGGGCGCCGCGCACGGAAATGATCTACGCGGTGTTTGCCACCCGCCACGGCATGCTGCCGTCCCTGCGCATGCTGATCGACTTTATGGCCGAACAGTTCGAATTGCTCGACGACCCGCTACGCGGTATGCGAGCAAAAACTTGAGGCAATTACTCACAATCCGTGTTCAACGGCTTCACTGAAGCGCTCTTGATGCCGTTTCCGCGATCAATATGCTGGCGTCATGTTGTTTTTGCCCCGGACAGAAAAGAGCGCAAGCCATGCCCAGCCCGAGAACGCTGTACCAGAAGCACATCGACAGTCACACCGTCTGCACCCTCGACGATCAAGGCCACGTGCTGCTTTACATCGACCGCCAGGTCGCCAACGAATACACCAGCCCGCAGGCTTTCAGCGGTTTGCGCGACGCCGGACGCAAGGTCTGGCGCCCCGCTGCGACGCTGGCGGTGGTCGATCATGTGAACCCCACCGCACCGAAACGCATCGCGACCATGCCTGACGCCGGGGGCGCGCGTCAGGTGTCGTACTTCGAAGAAAACTGCCGCGACTTCGGCATCGAGCTGTTCGATGTACTGGACAAGCGCCAGGGCATCGAACACGTCGTGGCGCCGGAACAGGGTTTCATTCTGCCAGGCATGGTGGTCGCAGCCGGTGACAGCCACACCACTACCTACGGCGCACTGGGCGCGTTCGGTTTCGGCATCGGCACCTCGGAAATCGAGCACCTGCTGGCGACGCAGACCCTGGTCTACAAACGCCTGAAAACCCTGCGGGTGACGGTCAACGGTGAACTCGGCGCAGGTGTCACGTCCAAGGACATCATCATGGCGCTGATCGAGAAGATCGGTGCGTCCGGTGCCACAGGTTACGCCATCGAATTCACCGGCCCGGCCATCAGCGCCCTCAGCGTCGAGGCGCGCATGACCATTTGCAACATGGCCGTCGAGGCTGGCGCCCGGGGTGCGTTCATGGCGCCGGACGACAAAGTGTTCGCCTACCTGCAACGCAAACCGCGCGCGCCAAAGGACAAGATCTGGGAGCAGGCCGTCGAGCGCTGGAAAACCCTGCGCAGCGATGAGGGCGCGGTGTTTGATCGTGAAGTCAGCCTCGACGTCGCCGCGCTGGAGCCGATGGTGACCTGGGGCACCAGCCCCGATCAGGCCGCGCCAATCAAAGGGCACGTGCCGGACCCGGCCGCCCAGCCCGATCCGATCCTGCGTCAGGGCCTGCAGCGCGCCCTCGATTACATGGGCCTGAAACCCGGCATGCCGCTGAGCGAAGTGACGATCAGCCATGCCTTCATCGGCTCCTGCACCAATGCGCGGATCGAAGATCTGCGCGACGTTGCCCGCGTGGTGCGCGGCAAACGTGTGGCCGCCCATGTGCGGGCGATGATCGTCCCCGGTTCTACCCTGGTGCGCAATCAGGCCGAGGACGAAGGCCTGGCGCAGATTTTTCTCGACGCCGGTTTCGAATGGCGGCAATCGGGTTGCTCGATGTGCCTGGCAATGAACGACGACGTGCTCGCGCCGGGTGATCGCTGCGCATCCAGCACTAATCGCAACTTCGAAGGCCGTCAGGGCGCCGGTGCGCGTACCCACCTGATGAGCCCGGCGATGGTCGCTGCCGCCGCCATCACCGGCCATTTGACTGACGTGCGCACCGTCGCGCTGGAGGCTTGAACCATGCAACCTTTCGACACCGTCAGCGGCAGTGCCGCGCCGTTTCTTGCGTCCAACATCGACACCGACGTGATCATGCCCAAGCAGTTTCTCAAGGGCATCGATCGTCAGGGGCTGGATCGGGGTCTGTTCTTCGATCTGCGCTTTCTCGCCTCCGGCGAGCCCAACCCGGAATTCGTGCTCAACCAGCCGGCCTGGCAGGACGCAGCATTTCTGGTGACCGGCCCCAACTTCGGCTGCGGTTCCAGCCGCGAACACGCGGTGTGGGGCCTGAAGCAAGTGGGGATCCGCGCACTGATCGGCACCACGTTCGCCGGGATTTTCTACGACAACTGTCAGCGTAATGGCGTGCTGGCGATTCAACTGGACGACGCGCAGATCAAGCGCGTAGCCGAGGCGATCAGCGTTCCGGCGATGGCGCGGATCAGCGTGAACCTGGCGCAGCAGACCATAGAACTGGCGGACGGCACGCTGATCGGTTTCGAGATCGATCAGTTGCGCAAACAATCGCTGCTGCTGGGGCTGGATGCCATCGGCACCACGCTGCAACGCACCGAGCAGATCCGCGCCTTTGAAGCACGGCATCTGGCGGAAAATCCCTGGCTAAGTTGAGGGCAAAAAAAACGGGCGGTTCATTGAGCCGCCCGTTTTCATTCCACGGACAAATCGCGGAAGTACTCTTCCAGAAACTCCACGCACACCCGCAATTTCGCCGACTCGCTGAGCCGGGTCGGATAGACCGCCCAGACGTTGGCACTCTGGGTGTAGCCGTCCAGCACCTGCACCAGCCTGCCCTGCTCGAGCATCGGTTTGACGTCCCACATCGAGCGCAACAGAATCCCGCCGCCGCTCAAGGCCCACTCCAACACGATCTCGCCGCTGTTGGAGGACAACGGGCCATTCACTCGCACCGTTTCCTCCTGACCGTCCTTGCTCAGGGCCCAGATACCGAACGCGTTGTTACGTTCCTTGAGCACCAGACAATCGTGGTCTTTCAGGTCTTCGAGAGATTGCGGCGTGCCCCGGCGCTCGAGGTATTCCGGCGTGGCGCACAGTACGCGCCGATTGCTCACCAGTTTGCGCGCCAGATGCTGGCCCGGCAGGTCATCACCGACGAGGATCTCCAGGTCGAAGCCCTCGCCCACCAGATCGACCACGCGATCAAACACGTCCAGCCGGATATCGAGTTTCGGGCAAGCCCGGGACAATTGGCTGATCGCCGGCGCCACATGATTGCGGCCGAAACCGAAGCTGCTGCAAATGTGCAGCGACCCCGCCGGCTGGTGTCGCGCCTGGGAAATCTCGCCGAGAAACTGATCGAAATCCCCCAGCAGTTTCTCCGCCCAGATCCGCACCCGCTCGCCATCATCGGTCAGCGCGATGCGCCGGGTGGTGCGGTGCAGCAGCTTGCTTGCCAGCGTGGTCTCCAGCACCGAGATGCGTTTGCTGACGTAGGCCGGCGAATAGCCCAGCTCGTCCGCCGCGCTGGCAAAGCTGTTCTTGCGGATGACGGTGAGGAACACCTTGAGGTCTTCGGGCAAGGGAAATTGGTCACGATTCGTGTTCATAGGCCGCATGCTTCCGCTGTTTATCACGCATTTTGCGAAGGATACCATCGAATCACCGCCTCGCCACCCGAGCCCGGTGCACCGTGGTTTCCCGTCAATCCTCGATAAAAACAAACATGAGGACATGCGTCATGAGCGACTCACTTGAGCAATCCCTGAACGTCGACGGCCCACGCGCCGGCGGGTTCATCCAGCGCCTGCGCACCTACGAGATCGGCGTGATCCCGCTGCCGATCTTCCTCGGCATCGCCTTGATCGTGTTTCTGTCGGCCCACCTCGGCTTTCTGCCGAAGAACATGATCGGTGGACTGGCCGTGATCATGACCATGGGCGTGTTCTTCGGCCAGATGGGCTCGCGCCTGCCGATCCTCAGGGACATCGGTGGCGGCGCCATCCTGTGCCTGATGTTGCCGTCGGTGCTGGTGTTCTACGGCTTCTTCGGCGCGCCGACGATCGACGCCACCAAAATGCTGATGAAGGAAGCCAACTTCCTGTACTTCGTGATTGCCAGCCTGGTGGTCGGCAGCATTCTGGGCATGAGCCGGTTCATTCTGGTCCAGGGCATGATCCGCATGTTCATCCCCTTGCTGGCCGGCACCCTGGCTGCCGTCGCCAGCGGTCTGATCGTCGGCAAGCTCGCCGGCTACAGCGTCTACCACACGTTCTTTTTCATCATCGTGCCGATCATCGGCGGCGGGATCGGCGAAGGCATCCTGCCGCTGTCCCTGGCCTATTCGGCGATCCTTGGCGGCACGCCGGACATCTACGTCGCGCAGTTGGTCCCGGCGGCCGTGGTCGGCAACATTGCAGCGATCATCTGCGCCGGTTACCTCGCGCGGCTGGCGCTGAAACGCCCGGCCATCAACGGTGAAGGCGCGCTGATCCGGTCGAAAGTCGAAAACGATAAATTCAAGGTCAAGGATGAGTCCGCCATCGCCATCGACCTGCGACTCATGGGCGCTGGCGTGCTGGTCATCTGTGCGTTCTTTGTCCTCGGCGGCCTGCTGGAAAAAGTCGTCGGCATTCCGGGGCCGGTGATGATGATTCTCGCAGCGGTGCTGTTCAAATACGTGCGTGTGTTGCCGCAATCACTGGAGAAAGGCGCGCAGTCTTTCTACAAACTCGTTTCGACCGCCTTCATCTGGCCGGTGATGATTGGCCTGGGCATGCTGTATGTGCCGCTCGACAGCGTGGTGAAGGTGTTTTCGATCGGCTATGTGCTGGTGTGCATCAGCGTGGTGGTATCGATGACCGCCGCCGGTTTTTTCATTGGCAACCTGATGAAGATGTACCCCATCGAATCGGCCATCGTGACTTGCTGCCACAGTGGTCTGGGTGGCACGGGCGATGTCGCGATTCTGTCGGCCTCGAACCGCATGTCACTGATGCCCTTTGCGCAGATCTCCACCCGTATCGGCGGCGCCTCGACGGTGATTCTGGCCACGCTGTTGCTCGGTTTCTTCGCCTGAACACTGGATGAATGCCAAGTGATAGCCGTTGCGGTGGCGCACGCCGCAACGGCCAGAATGACCGTTCGGCGCTTTTTCTGGCAGCCCTGCACAAACAGGACTAGGGTTTCGTGGCTGGCAAAATGCTGGCCACTTGGCGAACGTCACTCGACGGACGCCATCAGCGGCACTGGAAGAAAAATCAGGGATGGTTTTTGTGCTTGCGCGGGTTTGCACTCTTGAAGAGTGAACAACCTATCCCTGTGTTTCGTTGCTTTCTATCAAGGACAGAAAGATGACCAACGTACAGGCGAAATTCCCCCGTTTGCCCTTTCGGCAATCACCCTCATTGATTCACGAGGCCAGACCCAACGGTTTTGGCTGACGACGCTTGCGCGTGAGCCGGCGCTGCGGCGTCGCCCCTGCGCGAACCGAATTTACGGATTGATCAGATCCCGACGGATCAGGCTTTCACGTCGCCGAGAATCCCGGTTGCCGGTTGTTCTGGCGGATGTCGTTCGCCTGCCTGTCAGGTAAGGCGCCCCTTCTGCGCAAGGGGTCGAGCGGTAAATACCCACGAGGGAGGTCTCGATATGACTGGCTCAAAACACAACATGCCGCCTTACGGCGTCGCCATTCAGAGCGCCATCACGGGAGGCGATCTGCAACAGATGAAGACTTTGTTGAAGCAGCGCGATTCAACGAAGCCGGAAGCGAAGGAGCTGCAAACCGCGTACGAAAAACTGGCCAAAGAAGTTTCCCGTCTGGAAAAGCACTAAGGCCATTACTCACTTTGCAATGGAGGCAATTCACATGTCTGGTTCCGTTCAGCAACAAAATGTCGGCTTGTTCCCCGTGAGCTACCGGATCGGTACGGGTCAGCCGGGGGCGCAAAGTCTTGCGTTGAACCTGCTGGTGTCCACGCCACAGCATGAAGTCAGTGGCACCTCCGCCATCACTCAGGCAACCAACCCTCCACTGGACATCGATTCAGATGTCTGGGGCGAATACACCTATCTGACGGTCATGAAGCCCGGTGTCAGTAAAATTCTGATTACCGCCGAGGGCAATGAAGGCGGCCCCGGCTCCAACTCCATCGTCAACTTCAAGATTCAACTGGTGGTCGGCACCGACTGGCGTGAAGGCGTGGCCAATTACGAGTATTTCGACGGGCAGCGCTGGCACGAGCTGAATAACGTGCCTGCGCATCTGGTCGAGGTGCCCTCGAATGTCTTCCAGCCTTTCCATCCCGGCCCGGTCATTCTTCCGCATCCGCCGATCCTGCCGCTGTACGCCGCGCCGATCCAGAGCGCCATCGCAAGTGGCGACCTGGCCCAGATGAAAAACCTGGCGAAACTCGCCCAGCAACAACTGGATCAGCAACCCCAACTGCAAAAGGCACTGGACGCCGCCAAGAGCGAAATCAGCAAGCTGCAGGCCCGCTGATTCGACCACTGAGTCCGCCATTCAATTAAGGGAGTAAGCACCATGTCGATTGGACTGTTTCATACCCGCCTCATCGCCAGTAACTCACTGCTCGGCGCACCGGTTCTGACCCTCGATCTTGTGGTCGATACCGTCCGTAAAAAAGTCAGCGGCGCTGCCAGCGTCTTTCAAAGCACCTGGCCACCGGTCAACTTCCATGCACGGGTCTGGGGCGATTATTCCGAAGCCAGACTGACCCCATCGACCGAGAATTACATCATTCTCACCCTTGATGGCAGCCCGAGCGGTCCGCTGAGCCAGATTGCGCAGACCTTCAGCCTCAAGGGCATTCTCGACGACTGGACCAGCGGTTTTGTCGATTACCGTTACAACGAAGGCGGTCAGTGGCATTACGTGAGGCACGTTGCTGTGCATCAGGCGCCGACCATCGAGCCGCAACCGCACGAGCGTCACTTCCAGCCTCTGTATGCCGTGGCCGTGCAGCAAGCGCAGACCAGCGGTGATCTGGCGCAGCTGAAAACCGTGGTGCAACAGGGCGAGCAGCAACTGGCTCACCAGGGCGCATTGCGCAGTGCCCTTGAGCAGCTGAACGCTGAAATCGCGCGTCTGGAAGCACGCTAAACCGCACGCCCCGGGCGAGGTCACTGCTGGCCTCGCCCGGTCTTGCGGCGAACCGAGATCAGTCCAATCGTGCCGCGCACAGGACCGTGCGCAAGGATCTCCCATGACAGACATCCGCCCTGCCCGCTACCTCAGTGACACCGACCTCAAACGCTACGTGCCAGTGCACGTGGTCTGGGAAATCACCCTGGCCTGCGACCTCAAATGCCTGCATTGCGGCTCACGCGCGGGGCATCGTCGCCCCGATGAACTGAATACCCGTGAATGCCTTGATGTGATCGACTCCCTCGCCGCACTCGGCACCCGCGAGATCACTTTGATTGGTGGCGAAGCCTATTTGCGCAAGGACTGGACGCAACTGATCCAGGCCATCCATGACCACGGCATGTACTGCGCGATCCAGACCGGCGGACGCAACCTGACACCGGCGAAGATGCAGGCAGCAGTCGATGCGGGCCTCAACGGCGTCGGGATTTCTCTGGATGGACTCGCACCGTTGCACGACAAGGTGCGCAACGTGCCCGGCTCGTTCGACAAGGCTGTCGATACTCTGCGCCGGGCCAAAGCGTCCGGGCTCGCGGTCAGCGTCAACACCCAGATCGGCGCGGCGACCCTGCCCGATTTGCCGGAACTGATGGACACGATCATCGAACTCGGCGCCACCCACTGGCAGATCCAGATCACTGTGGCCATGGGCAATGCCGTGGATCACCCGGAACTGCTGCTGCAACCCTATCAATTGCTGGAAGTGATGCCGCTGCTCGCGCGCCTGTACCGCGAAGGCGTGGATCGCGGCCTGCTGATGAACGTCGGCAACAACATCGGCTATTACGGCCCTTACGAACATTTGTGGCGCGGTTTCGGTGACGAGCGCGTGCACTGGAGTGGCTGCGCGGCCGGCCAGACCGTACTGGCGCTCGAAGCCGACGGCACGGTAAAAGGCTGCCCGTCACTGGCGACCGTCGGTTTCTCCGGCGGCAACGTGCGCAACATGAGCCTGCACGATATCTGGCATTACAGCGAAGGCATCCACTTCGGCCGCCTGCGCTCGGTCGACGACCTGTGGGGTTACTGCCGCAGCTGCTATTACAACGATGTCTGTCGGGGCGGCTGCACCTGGACCTCTCACTCATTGCTGGGCAAACCCGGCAACAACCCGTACTGCCATTACCGCACCCTGGAATTGCAAAAACGCGGACTGCGCGAGCGCATCGTCAAGATCGAAGACGCGGCGCAACGCTCCTTCGCCGTCGGACGCTTCGACCTGATCACCGAACGCATCGACACCGGCGAGCACGTCAGCAGCGTCAGCGACAGCGGCCAGGTGATCAAACTCGCCTGGATCAATCAGGGCCAGAAATCCCCGGAGGAAGGACGCATCCCCGTGCAACTGGCGCTGTGCCGCAGCTGCCTGCAATACATCCACCCACACGAATCGATCTGCCCTCACTGCCACGCCGATGTCGCGGCCGCCGAGGCCAGGCACCAGACGGACCGGGCTCGTCAGCAGGCGATCATGAACACATTGACGGGGTTGCTGGGGGTGGCGCCGAGTACTTTGGTGTGAAATCGGGTCCAGGCGCCCGCAGGATTCGGGCGTCTGGACCGCCAAGGCGTCTTGAAAATCCGGCCCTTTCAGCCGCTCCGGGAAATAAGTAGCTGTTTTCCATGAAATTTATTTGCTTCGGGGGTTCCCAGAACGCAAGAGCGCTGGTAAAGTGCCGCCCACTGTTGCAGAGGTCCTCTCGGGACTGAAACCAATAGCTACAGGGGCGTCGCCAAGCGGTAAGGCAGCAGGTTTTGATCCTGCCATGCGTTGGTTCGAATCCAGCCGCCCCTGCCATTTTTTCCTCGTTTCACCCTCCTCGGCTTCACCTCTGCCTCAACGGCAAATCATTTCCTTGCATTAAACGTAATCGCCGAACGCACCAGCGCTTTCAGTGCCTTTGCATCTATTTTGTCGTCCTCGTGAACATCAATCGCCCGCCGGATATTGCCTTCCAGGCTGGCATTGAACAGTCCCGACGGATCCTCCAGCGCCGCGCCTTTGGCAAAAGTCATTTTCACCACGGCCTTGTAGGTTTCCCCGGTGCAGATGATGCCGTTGTGGGACCAGACCGGAACGCCCCGCCACTTCCACTCCTCGATGACCTGCGGGTCGGCCTCGTGAATGATCGCGCGGATCTCGGCCAGTTTCTGGCCACGCCAGTCGTTCAGTTCCTGGATTCTTGCGTCGATGAGCGCAGAGGGATTTTCCGTCGCCGCGCCACTGCTGTCCTTCTTCATATCCTTCTTCTCCCGAAAAACCTTTTCCGCTATCCAGCATAGTGCCGACTGCGCCAAACGCCGGGCAAAAAAAGCCCCGCAAAGTGCGGGGCAAAGGAATTGGTTGGTTGCGGCCAACCAAAGGAGCATCGATAAAAGCATTAACTGTCAGGCGTTACAGGCAATCCTGCGCAGCCCGTTCAAAACTCGACGGTGTGAAACTTGAAGCCAGTAAATGGCGCTCATACAAAAACACCTTGCCGCCGTCCTGCGCCTTGTAGGCTTCCAGCACGTTGTCCGCCGACACCTTGCTTGGCACCACGATCCGGTAGCTGCGCTGGGTCTGGGAGACCGTCGGGTTCATCGCGCTGCCCTGCAACTTCGGCACGACGCATTCGGCGTACTGGGCGGGCGTCTTGTGGGTCTGCAAGGTCAGCGTCGGGTCGTTCGGCGCGGAGGCGCAACCAGTCAGAAACAAAGTGGCAGACGCCATGGCAGGGATAAAAAAGGCACGCATGGATAAAATCCTGAAAATAAAAGGTTCGGTTCTCAAGCAACGTTCAGCGTCACGGGCGCTGCCGTTGCGGTTCTGATAAGTGTGTTCAGCCGGCGGTCACCAAGGCTTTGAGCGAATCATCGAACTGCTTCAGGGCGCTGAATTGCAGGTCCCGTTGCTGTTCGATCTGCGCTGCAATCTCGGGCGCTGCCTTGTTGTGGACCCACACCGAAGGCATCTGCTTTTGCACCGCACCCTCGGCCTTGCCGATGTATTGCAGATTGGCGTCGTAGAAGCGTGCGGCGAACCGTGCTTCGACCTGGCTGTTGCGTTGCGTCAGCAAACGGTTGTGGGTGTCGAGCATCACCACCACATCCGGATGTGCTTGTACCAGTGAATCCAGGTTGTCGTAGACGGTCACCGAGAGAAACTGCTGTTGCAGCGAGCTCATCAACCAGTCGATGGCCAGTTCCGGATCGGAACTGTTAACGAAGGCTTCGCGAATCCGCGCATCGAGCGCATCCTTGGCACCATTCACCGCCACGTCGTGGTAACGCTCCAGGTATTGCTGGTTCTCCAGAGTGTTTTCGCTGTACAGCACACCCACGGTTTGCGAATGCTGCAGCCCGCTGCTGGCACCGGCGATGGGCAGAAAATGGCACGTACCGGCGTCGCTTGCGTAAGTCGGTGCGGTCACGGCCACCCCGCCCATCAGCAGGGCGACTACAGCCAGTCGGGTCAAAGTCTTCATCGCGCAAATTCCTTCAGCAGCGTGTTCGATGGAGGCGATTTTCCGCCCATCGGCGCCAAAGCAGAACTTGCGTTTCTTGATGGTCACTATTACTTGAACCAATAGTTGCGCAGCGTGCAGACTGCTGCACACTCGATCACAACGAAAACAAATGAGGATTATCCGTGCGAACCTTTGATTTGATCCGCGATGCCGTGCTGCCCGAATTCCGCGACCGGGTGGCCGAATACCTTGTCGAATACGAAACCGTGCTGGGTCATTCAGCGGACGATTCAGAGTCGGTGCGAGCCGTCGCCAACCAATTGCGCGGCTATCTGCGCGGGCTCAATACCACGCGGGTGCTGGGCATGGCGGACTGGGAAGAACTGGACCGACGCGTGCTGGACACCTGGCTCTAGCGATCGCCCGATGACCCGCTAGACTCTTCAGGCTGCGCCCGCAGCGCCAGACCTGGAGGTGTCCAATGAGCAATAACACCGAACCGACGACGTTTACCGGTTGGGCCGCCACATCGGCCGGCGCACCGCTGGAGCGCTACAGTTACGATCCCGGGCCGCTCGGGGATGAGGAAGTCGAAGTGGCCGTGGAGTATTGCGGCGTCTGTCACTCCGACCAGTCACTGATCGACAACGACTGGGGCATCAGCCAATACCCGTTCATTCCCGGTCACGAAGTGGTTGGCCGGATCGTGCGTACAGGCCCGCAGGTCCGCGGCCTCGAAGTCGGCCAGCGGGTCGGCATCGGCTGGTACAAGAGCAGCTGCATGCATTGTTCGTCCTGTATCGGCGGCTCCCATCACCTTTGCGCGACCGCCAAACCCACGATCATCGGCAGCCATGGCGGTTTTGCCGACCGATTGCGCACCCACTGGGCCTGGGCCTTGCCGCTACCCAAAGACCTCGATCCGGCGCTGGCCGGGCCGCTGTTCTGCGCAGGCTCCACGGTGTTCAACCCGCTGGTGGAATTTGGCATCAAGCCTACCGACCGGGTTGGTGTCGTGGGGATCGGCGGCCTCGGTCATCTGGCGCTGCGTTTCCTCAATGCCTGGGGCTGCGACGTCACGGCGTTCACCTCGTCGCTGAGCAAACAGGACGAAGCCAAACGCCTCGGCGCTCACAAGGTCGTCGCCTCCACCGACAGCGATGCGCTGAAAGCGATTGCCGGGACCCTGGATTTCCTGCTGATCACCGCCAATGCCAACCTCGACTGGACGGCGATGCTCGCCACCCTGCGCGGCAAGGGGCGGTTGCACTTTGTGGGCATCGTGCCGGACGCAATTCCGGTGCATGTCTTCAATCTGATTCCACAGCAGAAATCCCTGTCCGCCTCCCCGGTGGGCTCGCCCGCGACGGCGGCAACCATGCTGGAGTTCTGCGCGCGGCATCAGATCCTGCCGCAGGTCGAGGAGTTTCCGATGAGCCAGGTCAATGAAGCCATCGAGCACCTGCGTAGCGGCAAGGCGCGGTACCGGATTGTGTTGAACGCCAGCAAATGAATGAAAGGCGCATGAGTTAACCGCTCATGCGCCTTTTTTGTGCCCGGAGATAACGCTATTTCATGGTTTTTTCGGCTGCTCTCCTTATTCCGTAAATCAAGCAGACGACCATTTTTTAATCTTTTATCGCTATTAGTGATGCCCCTTATGATGGCCGCCCCCGCACTCAATTCATAAAAAGGGAGTTTCCATGCAAAAAAGCCTGTTGATGGCCGCAATGTTTTTTGCAGTCGCCGGTTGTGCCAGTCCTCCTCCCGTTTCCGTGCATACAAAGGATCCCGCCAGTTCAACCCTGCAAGGCGATGCCACACGCCCCGCGCAGGCGCAGTGGGTGCGTACCGAGTTGTACTTCTCGGTGGGGCCGATTGATGGCAAGGAAGGTGTGGTGAGCCCGGCGCGCTGGCGCGAGTTTCTCGATCAGGAAGTGACGACGCGTTTTCCGGACGGTTTCAGCGTGTTCGATGCGTATGGGCAGTGGAAGGACCACGATGCGAAAACGCCTGAGCGGCTGGCGACCAAGGTGATTGTGATCCTGCACGAAAGCGGGCCGAAGCGTGAGAGCGACATCGAGGCGATTCGTTTGGCTTACAAGCGGATTACGGGGGATTTGTCGGTGCTTCGTTTGTCTCAGCCGGCTGTGGTGTCCTTCTGATCGCCTGCCCTCACCCCAGCCCTCTCCCAGGGGTAGAGGGAGCCGATTGGGGGATGCTTCAGTACTACGCCGACCTGATACTGCCCTTCTGAATCCATAATCGACTCGGTATGTCAGGTCGATGTATCTCGCAATTCAACTCGGTCGGCTCCCTCTCCCCCTGGGAGAGGGCTGGGGTGAGGGCCCGGCGTCAGTCGCCCCACTACCGCCAAAAGCACAGCACCAACCACCAACACCCCAATCCCCAAAAACGCCCCCAACCCCACCACCGTCACACTGGAATACAGCATGTACACGCACAACCCAAAAAACAGCAGCGGCAAAACCGGATAAAGCGGCACCCTCACCGGCCGCGTCACCTCGGGAAACCGCCGCCGCAGAATGATCAACGCCAGACTGCTCAAACTCAAAAACAACCAGTACACCGGCGTCAGGTACTCGACCATGGTGTTGAAACCGCTCTGGGTAAAACTGCCGAACAACACCAACAGCAACGCCACCGCGCCCTCGGCCAGCAAAGCCTTGCGCGGCACGCCATCGCGTTCGTCCCATTCACCGAAGCGTCGCAGTTGCGGCACATCGCGGGCGGCGGCGTAGGTGGTGCGGGCACCGACCAGCAGCGTTGAATTGATGGTGGCGATGGCCGCGATACCGACCATCAACAGAATCAGCAACACGCCGGGGGCACCGAAGGCGCGGTTCAACAGTTCCACCGCCGGCGCGTTGCTCGCCGCCAGACCTTCGAATCCCAGCCCTTGGACGAACGCCCAGTTCAGCGCCAGGTAGATCGCCATCAATACCGTCAGCGCGCCGAGCATGGCGATAAAGATTCCGCGCCGGCCATCGCGCACTTCGGCGGACAACGTCGCCGCATCGCTCCAACCGCCAAAGGCCAGGAACACAAAAATCATTGCCGCAGAAAACCCTGCCGCGCCAGTGTGTTCGGTCGCAACCGGATCGCCGGGCAGCGGTGGTTCGATCCCCTGCCACGCCAGCCACACCCCGGCGCTGGCGATGCTCAAGAACCCGAGGGCGAGCAATCCCACCAACACCGTCTGGGTGATGAAACCAATATGCTTGCCCGTCAGATTCAGCAGCACCAGTGCGGCAATGATCGCGCCGGCAAACAGCCCCGACCCGTACTGTCCCAGCGGAAAAACCGCGTTGAAATAATCGGCGAACATGAACGCCGACAACGCGATCCACCCGGTGTGCATTACCGAGAAACGCGACCAGGCAAACAGAAAACCCATGCGCTCACCATAGGCAGTGCGCAGAAAATGATAGTCACCGCCCGGGTGCGGAAACGCGGTGGCCATCTCGGCGAAGCACAAGGCCCCGGCCATCGACGCCAATCCGCCGAGGACCCAGACCCAATAGAAATGTTCCGGCCCGACGTTCAAGGCAACGGTCGGCGCGGTTTTGAGAATGTCGGTGGTAATGACCATGCCCAGCGTGATCAGCAATGCCTGGAATACCGGCAGATTCCGCTTGGGGCCATTGGTTTGAGTCATGAATGTTCCCGCTGATGAACCGCCATCCTTGGCGGCAAGACTCAGAAGCCGTAGGTGGCGGTGGCGTAGTAGTAAGCGCCGTTGGTGCCGATCGGCGAGAGCACGTCGTACGGCAGGTTGCCGCCGTAGTTGATGGCCGAGCCGGAGCGTTCCGGGTAGTTGTCGGTCAGGTTGTTGCCGCCCAGGGCGATGCTGAATTTCGGGGTGAATTTGTAGGTCACCTCGGCATCCAGTTGCCACACCGCGCCGTAGGTTTGCTCTGGCTGCGAGTCGCCGAAATCGAACACCCGGGTGGTCTCGCCCTGACGGGTCAGACGGCCGAGCAGGCCCCAGTGTTCGCTGGCCCAGTTGGCGGAAAACACGAAGCGATCCTTCGGTGCCGCATCGGTGAGGGTGTTGGTTTCCTCGACGCCCACCAGCGCATCGTTGCCGATCCCCAGTGCGGTCAGTTGCGACGGAGTGCCCTTGGTGCTGGTGACTTTGGTGTGGTTGTAGGTGTACGCGGTGGTCAGACCCAGTTGCCCTTCGTAGAACGGCTGGTGATAGTTGAGCACCAGTTCGGCGCCGTGGGTGCTGGTGTCGGCGGCGTTGGTGAAGAAGTTGACATCGTGTACGCCCGCCACGCCGAAGTTGTCATTGATGTAGCTTTCCAGCGCGTCACTGCCGATACGCTGTGACAGCGTGATGCGATCCTTGACGTCGATGCGGAACACGTCGAGCGACGCGTCAAAGCGTTCGTTCAACTGGAACGTCAGGCCGAGGCTGTAGTTCTTCGAAGTTTCCGGATCGAGCTTCTGCGCACCGAGGGCACGGGCAATCGGGTCGTTGACCGACAGCACACGAATGTCGGTGAGCGTGCCGCCGTCGCCGAAGTTGCTGGTGGTGCTCTGGAACCCGCTCTGTGCCAGCGATGGCGCACGGAAGTTGTTCGACACCGCACCGCGCAACGCCCACTGCTCGGTCAACTTGTAGCGACCGCTGAGTTTGCCGGTGAGTTTGCTGCCGGCGTCGTCGTAATGTTCCCAACGCGTGGCGGCGTCGACAAAGAAACGGTCGGTGAGATCACCGGACAATTCCGCGTAAGTGCCGAACACGTTGCGGTCCAGGTCCGACTCTTCACTGGGGCGCAAACCGTTGGCACCGTCCGCGCCGGAGCCGATGTAAGAGGCCTCGTCACCGGCGTAAGTCAGGTAATTTTCGTAGCGGTATTCGCTGCCGAGCGCGAGGACGAAGGAGCGTCCGCCCAGGCGCAGTTCGCGGCTGAAGTCGAGGTTGGCGGTAGTCTGGCGCAACTCGTAGTCACCGGTGTCGAAACGGGTCGGCGAGTCCTCGCCCAGGCTGACGTTGAGGGTGCGGCGAGTGGCTCCGTCGAAGCGGTTGCGACCGTGGGTGACGCTGCTGTCGAAGTCCCAATCATCACCGATCAGGCCTTTGAAACCGGCGGTGGCAGAGATGTCCTTGTTGTCGCCGATCGACTGCGGCAGATAACCGTTGGGATAGAACTGTGGCTGCTCGGAGGGATAGCGATAGAACTCGGCACCCGTGGTGTGCCGCTGGTTGTAGGTGCCGAAGGAGTAGGCCTTGCCGCCGGCCAGCGGCAGTTCGCTGTTGAACCAGAGGTTGACGTCCCGCGCGATACCGTCGCCCATCACGTAGTTGCGCTGGTTCGGTGTATCGGCAAAACCGTCGTAGCCGGCGCGGTTGGTCGGGTTGCGATCCTTGTACTCGGTGCCGCCGCGAATGAAGCCGCCCTCTTCGCCCAACCGCGTGCCGATCTTGGCGGTGGTCACGCTGTTCTGGCCGTCGGTGGTGGTTTTGCCGATGGCGTCCTGATGGGTGTGATAGGCGCCGTAACTGGTGGACACTTCGCCGCCCTCGGGGGCGTCGTCGAGGATGATGTTGATCACCCCGGCGATCGCGTCGGAGCCGTACTGCGCACCGGCGCCGTCACGCAGCACTTCGATGCGTTTGATTGCGCTGATGGGGATCGAGTTGAAATCCACCGGCGCCGTGCCGCGACCGATTTTCGACGAGTCGTTGACCACCGCCGAGGTGTGCCGGCGCTTGCCGTTGACCAGCACCAGCACCTGATCCGGGCTCATGCCACGCAACTGCGCGGCACGCACATGGTCGGCACCGCCGGAGTTGGACTGGCGCGGAAAGCTGAACGACGGCAACAGTGTCTGCAACGCCTGGCCCAGCTCTCCATCACTGGCGCCGGCGGTCTTCAGGTCTTCGGCGGTCAACACATCCACCGGCACCGGCGAGTCCAGCACCGTACGGGCGGTGCCACGGGTGCCGGTGACCAGCACGGTACCCAGCCGTGTGTCATCGTCGACGCGCGCGGAAGTCTCTTCAGCTTGCGCGGGAAGTTGCCAGATCGCACTCACAACAGCGACGGCCAGTAATGAACGGGAACGGTGAATCATGTGACAGCTCCTTTTATCGCAGCTAATACCCGTCCGCTGCCGACAAAAAGGAGTCGTCAGTCAGTGCACGGCAAATGTCTGCTGTAGTTTTTTGGGTGTTGGGATTTTCAGTTCGCCACAGGAATCCACGGCGCCCGTGCGACGTTGGCGGTATCACCGAAGGACGGCAGTTTCTGTCCCAGATCCCGCACGTTTTTCACATCCAGATCCAGCAACTGCTGGCGGGTGATCAGGGTCGGCGGCACCAACACCTTGTGCCCCGGATTTTCCCCGGCGATCAGCAGCGCCAGACTGCGCACGCTGATCGCTCCGGCCACTTGAGGATTGACCGCTGCCGTTGCCGCCCATGCACTGCCGGGTTCTTTCATGATCTGGATGTCGGCAGTGGAAATGTCGGCGCTGTAGATCTTCACCTTGCTGCTCAGACCGGCCTCGTCGACGGCGATTTTCGCGCCTTTGGCGAACTCGTCGAACGGCGCGAAAATAACGCTGATCCCTGGATTGGCCCGCAGCACGGCGCTGGCCTGATCGGCGACCGAGTTGGCAATTGGCGGATTGAGGGTGCCGAAGCGCGCCTTCTCAATGATCCCCGGATTGCTCGCCTTGACCTGGCTCCAGATCTCGTCGCGGCGCTCCATCGGCGTGAAGCCGCTGATGTAGACGTACCCGGCGTCGAAGCGGGTGCCGTTATCCTTCACCGCTTGATCGAGTGCCAGACGCGCCAGTGCGTGGTGATCCTGCTCGACCTGGGTCACTTGTGGCGTGTTCAGATCGACGTCGAATGCAACGACCTTGATGCCTTTGGCCAGCGCCCGGTCAATCGGCCCCTTGAGGGTTTCCGCGAGCCCCAGTTGCACGATAATCCCGTCGACCCCGAGGTCGGTGGCCTGATCAATCATCTCACCCTGACTGGCCGCCTGTTGCCGGGCGTCGAACACCCGCAGGTTGGCGCCCAGCGCTTCGGTCTGTTTCTCCACGCCGCGCAGGTAGGCTTCGGGGAAGTCCCCGGAGAACAGATAGCCCACCAGCGCGATCTGTACCTGACCTTTATCGAACGGCGCCGGTGCGCCGGGCAAGGCCTTGGCCTGCGCATTGAGGGCCAGCGCCGAAAGCAAGGCTCCGGCGAGGCAATGACGTGCGAACTGCTTGATTGAACCGTGCATGGATCTTTCCTTGAAGCATCGATAAAACGGCTCAACGCGCCCGATGCGCGAGGCCGAAGGTGAACATCAGGGCCAGCACCAGCACCAGTCCCTTGACGAAATCCTGCGCGTAATACGGCGCGTTGAGCATGGTCAGGCCGTTGAGCAACGAAGCCACCAGCAATGCGCCGACCAACGTGCCGAACGCGTTGGGCTTCTTCGCCCCGAGCACGGCAAAACCGATCAGCGCTGCACCCAGCGCATCGAGCACCAGGCCATTGCCGGAGCTGACATCCCCGCGCCCCAGCCGCGCCGCCAACAACAATCCGCCGAGTGAGGCCAGCAGCGCCGACAGCACATAAGCGAGCAGCTTGAAGCGCTGCACCGGCGCACCGGCCAGACGCGCCGCCTGCTCGTTGCCGCCAATCGCATAGAACAACCGACCGATGCGCGTGCGTTCGAGAAACAGCCACACCGCCACCGCGACAACCGCCGTGATCACCACCGGAATCGGCACGATGTCCCACAGCCGCCCGCGCCCAAGCGCAAGAAATAGCGCACTGAACGCGCCTTCGGCTTCATCGCCATTGGGCAACGTCATGCCCACCGCAATCGAGCGCCCGCCCGTGGGAATCAGTTGCACGCCAATCACCAGAAACATGCTGCCGAGCGTGGCGAGAATGTCCGGCACGCGCATCTTCACGATCAGCCAGCCGTTGAGCAGCCCGACCAGCGCGCCACCCGCGAGACTGATCAGCACTGCCGGCACCGCGCCCCAACCAAGCACTACCATCACGTAACTGGCGATCATCAGGCTCATGGCCGCCACCGCGCCGATCGACAGATCCAGTCCGCCGACGGCCATGGTCAGGGTCACACCCAGCGCCAGCAGCGCGACAATCGACACCGACTGCAAGATGCTGAACAGATTGCCGACCCGCAGGAACGCCGGTTCCGCGACACTGAAAAACACCACGACCAACGCCAGCACCCACAGCAGGCCGTAGCGAATCAGCGCTTGTACGAAACGCTCGGACGCCGCCGGAGCGGAGGACAACAGGGAACTCGAATCAGGCACTCGCTCTACTCCTTGGCGCGGCTTGAATGAAAGGACTTTGCGGATCGGTGCCCGCCAGCGCGGCGACCAGGGTGGCGCGGTTCAGACCGGCACGCGGGTACTCGGCCACCACGGCGTGATCGCGTACCAACAGAATCCGGTCGGCGATTTCCAGTGCCTCATCGACATCCGAACAAATCACCAACGTCGCTCGGCCATCGGCGCTGTCGCGCAGCAGTCGGCCGATCTCGCGCCGGGCACGCACATCGACGCCCTGAAACGGCTCGTCGAGGATCAACACCCTGCCCTCGCCGAGCAGCCAACGGCCGAGCACGACTTTCTGCTGATTGCCGCCGGACAGCGTGCTCATCGGCACATCGATGCCGGCGGTCTTGATTCCCAGCGCTGCGACTTGCGCCTCGACCGCCGCTGCTTCGGCGCGGTTACGGATGAATCCGCCACGAGTGAAGCGTTCGAGGAATGGCAGGGTCAGCGTGCGACGAAGGGAGAAATCCGGCACCAGCGATTGGCTGGCCCGATCTTCGGCGGCGAAGAACACGCCGCTCTGGATCGCCTGCCGGGGTGAGCCCGGTTGCCAGTAAGCGCCATCCAGTTGCAATGATCCGGACAACGGTTTGCGCAAGCCGAACAGCACTTCGGCGATCTCGCTTTTGCCGGCGCCGAGCAATCCGGTGAGCACCACCACTTCGCCTTCGTGCAGGGTCAGGTCAAAGGCTCGGGTGTGCGGCAGCCATTTCACGCCGCGCAGTTTCAGCACTTCGCGCCCCGCCGCTCGCGGCGTGTAGACGTGAGCTTCCAGCGCCTGGCCAAGCATCGCTTCCAGCGCCTCGGGCAATTGCCGGGCACTGAACTCACCGGCCAGTTGACCGTCACGCAACACCACGGCGCGGTCTGCCACCCGTTGCAGATCGGACAGCCGGTGTGAGATGTACAGAATCGCCACGCCTCGAGCGCGCAAAGTGTCGATCAAACCGAACAGACGCTGCGCTTCGGCATCCGACAGCGCCGCCGTGGGTTCGTCGAGAATCAGCAGCCGAGGTTGCAAGGCGAAGGCCCGGGCCAGCACCACCAGTTGCCGTTCAGCCTGGCCGAGGTGTTCGATCGGTTGCTCCAGCGGCAACACCAGACCTAGCCCGGCAGCGATGTTCGCGGCGCGCTCCAGCAGGCGTTTGCGGTTGAGCCAGAAGTCACCGTCCGGCCGGCACAGTTCATCGAGCAGCAGGTTTTCCGCCACGCTCAATCCGGGTGCGATGCCCTCGTTGATCTGCTGATGAACCGCTACGATGCCAACCCGCCGCGCTGACAGCGGCGAGTTGAATTGCCGAGGCTGACCGTCCACCTGAATCTCGCCGCTGTCGGCCGACTGACTGCCGGCGAGGATCTTCACCAGCGTCGATTTGCCCGCACCGTTGGCACCGAGCAGCGCCACCACTTCAGCGGGAAAAATCTCCAGACTGACCTGCTCCAGCGCGCGGTTCGAGCCGAAGGTCTTGCTCAGTTCACGCACACGAATCAGCGGCTCGGAAGCCACGGCGACAGGCGCACTCATACGAATCCTTAAAGTCGACGGGCCAGTTTGTGGCGCCCATCAGCAAGAAAATTCTGCAGAGCCTTTGATCGATTCAGCGCGTGCCGTCATGGCAATCGAGGGTTCTATCGTTTACAAATCTGAATGATTAGTCAGTAAAAGCTAAACGATCTTAAAAACAACAAACAAATACCGTTTTGATATTAGCTTAGGCCCGGTACAGCCGTGCATGCCCGCAAGATCGGAGCAGGTGCATTCACGCAATCACTCCGGCAAACCCGCCAGTCGAAGCCCTTCAATGAACCGGGCAAAATCCTCGGGCCGTTGAATCGGCAGCCAGTCCTTGAGGTGACCAAGGCGCAATGCCGGGTTCAGCGCCTGCAAGCGCTGCATCGCCCAGCGCGCTTTATCCGGACGCCCGCCCAGCGCATGACTGGCCGCCACCAGCGCCGCCCCCACCAACAGCGTGGGCAGATTGCCCAAGGCTTTTTCGGCAAAATCTGCCGAGGCCTCGAAGTCCCCGGCGAAGTAATGCGCCAGGGCCATGCCGACGTGCATTCTGAACATCTCCGGGTCTAGCGGGCTCAAGCGAGCCGCATGGTTCAAATCCTTGATGGCGGGCGCGGTTTCACCGCGAAGCGCACGCAAGATCCCGCCGAGAAACCAGGCAGGCGCGAGACTGGGATTGAGCAGGCGTGCGCGGTCGAGCAAGGCGATGCCGGCGTCCACATCACCCGCCAAGTGCGCAAGGGCATGTCCGCCGCGCGTCAACGCCACGGCGTCATCGCGCCCCAGCGTGACCGCCAGACGCGCCAGGCGAATACCCTCGGCGATCTCGGCCGGCCGATCCGTCATCCAGCCATTGAGCTTGCGCCAGAAGTGACACCAAGCGGCCATGCCATAGGCGGATGCGAATTCCGGATCGAGTTCGAGGGTCTTGTAGAACATCGGCAGTGCCTGCTCGATGGCCTCCTGGGTACCGCTGTGCAGTTTTGCCATGGCGCGCAGGTAGTAATCGTAGGCGTCCAGGCTTTCCGTCGGTTTGCGTTGGGCGCGTTCGATTTCCGCGCGCTCCAGTTGTGGCGCAATGGCCCCGACGACACTTTCGGTGATTTGATCCTGCAGCTTGAAGATATCGTCGAGGGTGCCTTCGAACCGCTCGGCCCAGATGTGTGCCCCGCTCGTGGCGTCGATCAGTTGCCCGGTGATGCGCACCCGGTTTCCGCATTTGCGCACACTGCCTTCCAGCACATAGCGCACGCCCAGTTCCTGCCCGACCCCTTGGGCATCTACCGTGCGCCCCTTGAACGTGAAGCTCGAATTGCGTGCGATGACGAACAACCAGCGCAGACGCGACAACGCCGCGATGATGTCCTCCACGACGCCGTCGGCAAAGTAGTCCTGTTCAGGATCGCCGCTCAGATTGTAGAAAGGCAGGACGGTGATCGAGGGTTTGTCCGGCAGCACCAGCGTGCTTGAAACGGTTTGCGTAGCAGCAGCGATTGAGCCTTCGTCTGCGTCAGGAGCCGGTCCGAGTATGTCGGCACTGACCTGGCCAATGAAACGATAGCCCTTGCGGGCGACCGTGCGCAGCAGACGCTGTTCCTCGCCCGTATCACCGATAGCCTTGCGCACGGCATTGATGTGGCTGGTGATCGTCGATTCGGAAACGACACGACCGCTCCATACCGTGTTGAGCAATTCGTCCTTGCTCAGCACACGGTCGGGGTTGTTGACGAACAGCAGCAACAGATCGAAGACCTGCGGGCCAACGGACACAACCTGCCCGCGCAAGGTCAGCTCGCGACGCTCCTGATCGAGTACATAGTCTTCAAACGTGAATGGCACAGCGAACGTCCCTTGAAGAGGCGCCTTCAACTCCGTGTCCCGGGCGGCAGAGGGTGAGAGGTCGAGAACGATAATACGCCTGACTTGAACACGCCACTGCGTCCACTCCGGGGCGCTGGCTGGACAAAAATGCAAGGGTTCGACAAGGCAAACCCAAGGTCGCCACAAGGACTTCTCTCCCCTGCACCGGCACTCTCCATTCCAACGACGCCAATGGTTGGCGTCATCGAGGAGAGACCCCATGAAGATCGTGGTTATCGGAGGCTCCGGCCTCATCGGCTCGAAACTGGTGAACCTTCTTCGCGAGCGTGGCCATGACGTGCTCGCCGCCAGCCCCACCACGGGTGTCAACAGCATCACCCGCGAAGGTCTGGCGGCTGCCATGGACGGCACCGATGTTGTGGTCGACGTGGCCAATGCTCCGTCGTGGGAGGATCAGGCCGTCCTCGACTTCTTCGAAACCTCGAGCCGTAACCTGCTGGCGGCCGAAGCAGCTGCCGGGGTGCGCCATCACGTAGCGCTGTCGATTGTCGGGTGCGAACGCTTGCCCGAGGCCGGCTATATGCGCGCCAAGGTTGCCCAGGAAAACCTGATCAAGGCGTCCGGCCTGCCTTACTCGATCTTGCGGGCCACGCAGTTTTTCGAATTTGTCGGCGGTATCGCTGAATCCTTTGCCGTGGCAGATGAACTTCGCGTACCTCCGGCGCTGATTCAACCGATTGCTTCGGACGACGTGGTGGCGGCGCTGGCGGACGTCGTCCTGGCCGCCCCGCTCAACGGGTCAGTGGATGTCGGCGGGCCTGAAGCGCTGCCGCTGGACGAACTGGCGCGACGCTTTCTGCAGGCGAGTCAGGACAACCGCAAGGTCGTACCGGACGTGCACGCGCGCTACTTCGGAACGCTGCTCGACGATCAATCGCTGGTCACCGGCAAGCACTCGCGCCTGGGAGCCATCCGCTTCGACGACTGGATCGCTCGGTCGACCGCGCGATAGTCATTCGCGCCTTTCCCTTCCCTTTTTGCCAAGGAGAAAAATCATGGTTATTCGATTTTTGCTGAACGCCGTATTCGCAGCGCTGTCGATCAGCGCCGCATCGGCCGCCGAGCCACCCGCCGGCAAGGTCTCGGTGGTCTTTGACCGGCCGATTCCCAACATCCCCGGCAAAAGCATGAGGGGCGTGGTTGTTGAATATGGGCCGGGAGCTGCTTCGCCGTCACATACCCATCCGAAAACCGCCTTCATCTACGCCACGGTTCTGGAAGGTTCGTTCCGGATCAAAGTCAAAGGCGAGCCGGAAAAGATCTACCACGTCGGCGAAAACTTCGTCGAGGAGCCGGGCTCCGTGCATCTGGTGAGTGCCAACGCCAGCGACACCGAGCCTGCGCGCCTGCTGGCGGTGTTCGTCCTCGACACCGACGAAACGGCGCTCGTCACGCCCCTGAAAAAGTGAGCCTGCAACCAACATTCAACGTCGATGAGCCAGCGATCGAACCAGTCGATCGCCCAGGCTCTGCACGCCCTGAACGAGGATGACCAGCACCACGACGGTGGCGACCATCACTTCGTTGTTAAACCGCTGATAGCCGTACCGGATCGCCAGATCGCCCAGCCCGCCGCCACCGATCACTCCGGCCATTGAGGAAAAACCGATCAGCATTACCAGCGTCAGCGTGATGCCCGCCAGCAGGGCCGGCAGCGCTTCGGGCAGCAGCACTTTGAAAATCACGTGGCGGATGTCACCGCCCATGGCGAGGATCGCTTCGATCCGACCCTTCTCCACTTCATCCAGGGCGTTCTCGACGATCCGCGCAAAAAACGGAAAGGCGCCAATGGTGATCGGCACCACGGCAGCGGTGCTGCCCAGCGTGGTGCCGACCACCAGCCGGGTCAGCGGGATCAGGGCAATCAACATCACCACGAATGGCAGCGACCGGCCGAAGTTGATCACCGCGCCCAATGCCTGATTGATCCGGGGCAACGGGTACAACCCCTGACGGCGACTGATGAACAGCAACACCCCCAGCGGCAGACCGATCAGCAGCGTGAACAGCCCGGCGAGCAGCACCATGTACAGGGTTTCGCCGGTAGCGTTGAGGACCAGTTGCAGGATTTCATTCCAGTCGATGACGCGGTTCATGAGTGGGCCGCCCGTACGCCGTATTGCCGCAGAAAACTCAGCCCCGGCGCATCATGCCCCAGAGGCAAGCCGCAACTGGGTCGCAGCGAGGCACCGAGCGCGGAATCCGGAGTAGCCAGCAATCGGGCGACCGGCCCCGCCTCCACCAGGCGCCCATTGGCCAATGACGCGGCGTGATCGCAGATCGAACGCACCACGTCGAGTTCATGAGTGATCAGCACGATGGTCAGTCCGAGTTGCCGATTGATGTCGCGCAGCAGCTCCAGAATCGAGGCTGTGGTTTGCGGATCAAGGGCGCTGGTGGCTTCGTCCGACAGCAGATACGCCGGACGCGCCGCCAAGGCCCGGGCGATGCCCACCCGTTGTTTCTGACCACCGGACAGTTGCGAAGGAAAGGCTTCGGCCTTGTCGCTCAGACCCACCAGATCCAGCAGTTCCCGCACCCGTTCATGGCGCTGTGGCTTGGTGACCTTGGAGATTTCCAGCGGTACTGCGATGTTGTCGAATACGTTGCGCGAATGCAGCAGATTGAAGCCCTGGAAGATCATGCCGATGCGCTGACGCTGGCGGCGCAACTCACGGTCGGACAGCGCCGTCAGGTCTTCGCCGTCCAGCAGGATTCGCCCGGAATCCGGGCGTTCGAGCAGATTGAGACAACGCAACAACGTCGATTTGCCCGCGCCGCTGCGCCCGAGAATCCCGTAGATCGCACCATCGGGAATGCTCAGCGATACCTGATCCAGCGCCGGTGTCGGCGCTGACGGGTAAGTCTTGCTCAACTGCTCGACGAGGATCATGGCTTGGCGTCCGCCACCGGGATCACCGAGCCCTTGAAGTTCTCGGCGATGTATTTAGCCACTTGCGGCGAAGTCAGGTCCTTGGCCAGTTGCTGGATACGCGGATCGTTTTCCAGTTTCGGCGTGGTCACCAGAATGTTGGCGTACGGGTTGTGCTCGGCTTTCTCCAGCCCCAGCGCATCCTTGGCCGGCACCAGACCAGCCTCCAGCGCGTAGTTGCCATTGATCACCGCCAGGTCCACGTCGTCCAGCGCACGGGGAAGTTGCGGCGATTCGATTTCGAGGATTTTCAGGTGTTTCGGGTTTTCGGCGATGTCCTTGGGCGTCGCCTGATCGGCCGCCGGGTCATTGAAACCGGGCTTGAGCTTGATCAGGCCGTTGTCCTGCAACAGGTACAGCGCGCGGCTCAGGTTGGTGACGTTGTTCGGCAGTGCCACCGTGCCTTTGTCCGGCACTTGGGCAAAGGTTTTGTGGCGATGGGAATAGATGCCCAGCGGTTCAATATGCACTGTGGCGGCTACTGCGAGTTTTTCGCCGAGGGCCTTTTCCTGGGATTGCAGATACGGCAAATGCTGGAAGTAGTTGGCGTCGACATCGCCGTGCACCAGCAGCTCGTTGGAGTTCACGCCTTGAGGGATTTCAATCACCTTGAGGTTCAGTTGCGGATCGATCTTCTGGATGTACGCCAGAATCTGCGCGTGGGGCACCGGGTCGGCAGCAACGCGCAATGGCTCCAGTGCCTGAGCGCCAAACGAAGTCACCAGCGCGCCGAGGACGGCCAGGGTCAAGCCTGCTTTTTTCAACATGGGAAGAGTCCTTTTGCGAGTGATGGATCAGGCGTTGGCGGTCTTGCGAACCGCTGGTTCGGGCAGCAGCGCATCGGCATAAAACCGTCGCGCCACATCGGGGTGCGAACGCAGTCGGCCCTTGAGGTAATTCCAGCCGACATCGCGAAACAGCGGATTGAGCGGATCGCTCGCCGGGCCCCGTGCTTCGCGCAACAATACCGTCGGCAACGGGTACAGCGGCACCACCGCGTCGAGTTGCGCGCCGAGGAAGAACGCTATGGACAAGCGCTCGCTGCCTGCCGGTGGCGAAACCACCCGATGCACCGTGGCGCGCAGATAACCGTTGGTGGCCAGCTCCAGCAACTCGCCGATGTTCACCACAAGAGTGTTGTCCCGTGGCAGCGCATCGATCCAGCGCCCCTCTTCGATTTCCACTTGCAGGCCGGCCTGCCGGTCTTGCAGCAGGAAGCTGAGGAACCCCGAATCCTTGTGCGCGCCGACGCCCTGACTGCTCGCCGTCGAGGATTGCCCCGGATAGCGCATCAGCTTGATGTGTTCGTTGGGTTTGTCGCCGTACAACCGGTCGAAGGCGTCTTCCGGCAGCGCGAGTGCCTGGGCAAACGCACGCAGCAGGCGCAAAGACATTTGGGTCATTGCTTGCTGCCAATCGAGCAGCAAGGGTTTGAGTTGCGGCAATGCCTCGGGCCATTGATTAGGGCCTTGCAGCCGCGCCCACAGCGGACTGCCGGCCGTCAGCGGCAAGACTTCGCGCTCGGCACCCAGATCGAACTGTTCACGTTGATCGGGCTGACCACGGGTGATCTCCGAGGCGGCGCGGTTGTAGCCACGAAAGTGCGGCGAATTGATCATGCCGACGGCGGTTTTCTCGCTGTCAGGCAAGGCGAAAAACTGGCGTGCATAGTCCTGCACTTGCTTGAGCAGGGCGGCGTCGATGCCATGGCCGGTCAGGTAGAAAAAGCCCACATCGCGGGCGGCATGGCGCAAGTCATCGAGAAAGGCCTGGCGTTGCGACGGCGTACCGTCGAGCAGGGACAGGTCGAGGATGGGTAATGCGGTGATATCTGAGGTGTGCGGCATGATTCACTCCCGTGTGAATCAAACCTGAAGAGCCTGTGATCGATTCAGCGTGTGCCGTCATGGCAATCGGGGGTCTGTCGGTTTGATGCTTTTGATTCGTCTATGAAACAAAACTAAACGATATTAAAAACACCGAACAAATATCTTTTTTGCATTAGCTTAGTTCGGTCTATCGAGTGGCTCGACTGACCTCAGGACCGACCGCGGCAATCGGCTTGCCGTTACCGTCGGCCCTGAATCAGCTGACGGCTACAGACCGACGCGCTTCAACCCTTCGCGCATGCCCTGATCCGCCTGCTCGCACCATTGCTTGAGCGTGAGGTTCGGTGGCAGGTTGCTTTCCAGGCTCTTGTATTCCCCCTCCGTGAACACTTCGCCCTTGCGGCCAAACTGTTCGTTCTTGTCGCCGTCACGCTTGTCGAAATCACCCGGCATGTTGCTAACGAATGCAGCCATCTTGTTGGCGTTCTCGGTGCTGTCCGCTTTCAGGAATCCCTTGTCGACACAGCTTTTGATCAGGCCTGACATGTTGCGACCGTTGTCGTATATCCCTTTCAAAGTGGCGGCGTCTTGCCCTTCGGCGTGGACGAGCGTGCAGGTGCCAAAAGCGGCTGCCATGGCGAGAATCAAAGAAGCGGTCTTCATATTTATTCCTTTAAATGTTGGAGCGTTTTGAGCTCTTTTTGAGGTGAAGCATGTTTTGGGTGAAGCATGTCTTGTTCAAATAACGCGCCGAAAAAGCCGCGTCATGGAGATGGCAATTACAAATATCGATTTAGCTGACAACGGCCCCTTTGGGCCCGCTGGCAATCAGCGCCGCCCCACAGGCTGTTTTCATACCGTCCAGCGCAATGGGTGTGCCATCGACGGTGTAGGTGCTGCTGCCCTCGGCAATCGGGAATACCCCTTTGCACAATGGGCAACTGACCTTGTGACCGACCCCGGCAATCGGCTTGCCGTTGAGGTTGGTTTGGGAGAAGGCTTCGAGGACCTTGCCACCGTGGGTGGTGGAGTCGCCGAGGCGGATTGCGTCTTTCATGTTGTCTCTCCTTTGACCTGGTTACTCAGCCATCCACACGTCTTCGTACCCTTGGGTATCGATGATGAATTTTGCGCCCGTGGCGCAGGGTCGTCAGCCTTCGAGCCACCAGTTCAACAGCGTCTCGTCATCATCGTCATCCAGGTTCTGATAGATGTTGGCGTAATACCATTGAATCCCGGTTCTATCGCGAAATCGGTCAAAAACCTCGTTGATCTTGTTCATCCCGTTGCTCGCTGGAACAGCCAACGAAAGATTGCCCTCAAGCACGCCGTCCAGCGTTCCACCCAGTTCACGCCGCACATCGACTTCCAGCTCAGCGATATCCGCAGCAGGAATGGAATCGGCGTAGATGTGAATGCAAAAGTTACCACCTCGTTCAAGCACCACCGCATGGGTGCTTTTGTTTTTGATCGATATGACGTCTCCGCGAGCCATATTCAGCGCCAGCCCGGGTGAGGACAGCAGTTCATAGGCTGTCGCGCCTACATGACGAGCCGGGAGTTCCTCGTACACCGGGCCATCAGAGCTATTACCTGCAAATACCTGAATATGAACAGGACTGGTTTTATCGACCAGGCGAAAATCCGGTTTTACATGTTTCATATTCGTCTAATCCCTGACCAGACAACCGTTTCCAAAGGGATGAAATCAATACCCTTGAAATCGATTGCCGCATCCCTGAACGCCTCAGAGCAGATCAAGCTATCACTTCCTGATACCTGTCTTCTGTACTTGAAAAGATCGAGTTTCCAATCATTACCGAGAATTAATTTTTTGAACCTGATTGGCCTGCCCTTTTCCTCTACAAACGTAGAGGCTGGATCGCAGTTTGTCCGTACATCCAACTCATCGAACAACACAGCATTGTAATGTTTTGAGGAAGTGCGTTTTCCGCCCTCCGAAAGCACGTCAATCCTGACGCTATCAACCACATTCACGTTGAGGCTATTGCAGGCGGCTAAAAATTCGTCACTCACCACATAAAAAAATTTCGAAACGCTGCGAATATCGAATTCATAGCTTTCATCTTTGGAAATTAAAACCATGCCCTCCGGAAAGGGTGTACGCGGCCCGGGCTTCCCCCTTTCCGCGTACCAGGGAAAAAAACCAAATTCAACATCTCTTGTGCAGGAATAATATCTGTCGAAAAGATCAGCACGTAAAATCCCGGCAGGACAGCCTTGCTCCTCTTTCTGTGAAAGCACATAAAAATTCATAAACTCTGTGCTCGCAGTCAAATAGGTCTCACGCCCGACCAGATCACATCCTTCAGAGGAGTGAAGTTCACCCCTTTGATCCCCTCCGCGAGCTTCTTGAACTCACTGGAACAGATAAGCGTATTACTACCTGAAATCAGCCCCTTGAACTTGAACAGATTCCGATTAAAGCCTGCTGGCAATACAAGCTTTTTGAATCTGAAAATCAATCCATCCTCCTCTATAAAAGTCGATGCCGGGTCAGTCTGCGAGCGCGCATCCAGTTCCTCAAAAAGAACAGCATTGTAGTTTCTGGATGAAATACTTTCTCCAGCTTTGGAAACCACCTTGATTGGCACCGAATCAGTAACAGCAACATTCAACTCGCTGCAAACAGACATAAATTCGTCACTGACTATATAAAAGCGGGCAATGCTACGTATATCAAAGTCATAGAACTTGTCTTTGGAAATGAGCACCATGCCTTCTGGATAAGGCGTGTGAGTTTTGTAATGAATTTTCTCCGCATACCACGGAAAAAAACCATGCTCGACGCCCTTGGTATCTGAATAGAATTTATCGTAAAGATCCGCCTGCAAGAATCCGACCGGGCAACCGGACTCTTCTTTTTGAGAAAGCACAAAGTATTCCATAATCCCTTCTCCCTGCTTATCTAAGTCTGCGCTGTGTTGTGCCAGGTACGGAAAGACTGGCTCTCAGTCTTGTCTGTATCGCGGATATCTGAGTTCGCGCCTGCGCTTCGTCAATCACACCAGCTTCATATTTGCTTCTGACGGTCGTTACCATGTTGTTAACCATCGGGCTGTAGACCTTACCATGCGACCCACAATGGTAAAAAACACGCTTGGTTTTCTTGGCCTGATCGGCACTGTCGGGCATCAACAATCCGTTTTCCTTTTTATCGCGTTCTCCACCCATCCCGATATCCGAGAAGAAGCTGGCCTGCCGTCCCCACACTTCCTCGGGAATCAGGTGATGGGCCTGCATCTTGTCATGGGTTTTTCCGCCCAGTGCCCGATTGAGTGCTGTGCTGCAAAGACCGTTCGGATCGACCCACTGGGTGGGGCTGATTGCATATTGATAGAAGTTGATACCACCCGCGTACCCGATCGGATCACGAGAAACGAAGCGACCGACGTCTGGATCGTAGTACCGGTGACGGTTGTAATGCAGTCCTGTCTCGTGGTCGTGATACTGACCCTGGAAGCGAATAGGGTTTTTCAATCCTTGCAGCAGCGCTGATGATGAACGCTGTTCAACCGCCCGCCCCCATACTTTGTAATGCGCGCTCCAAGCCACATTGCCTTGCTGATCGGTCATTTCCTGGGGTGTACCGAGGTGATCGCACTGATACCAGGCAATCGCATCAAACGGGTGCGGAACCGGAGTGTGATTCCACAGTGGATCTTCGTCCGCAGCGTAAACGTCACCGTATTCAGGTTGAGGCACCAGACGAACAGGCTGCTGACTCAGCGCCTGTGCCACGGGATTGTAGGTACCCGGTTCGTAAATGTAATGAACCGTGCGACCAGTATCGCCATCCAGTTGCGGGGGACTGCTCTCCCACGCCAGATTGTCACCATCCCAACCGAACATCGTGAAGCCACAGTCATGCTCACGCTGTTTGCGGGCATGTTCATTGCGGTTCCACAGAGAACCTGCCTCTGGACGATGCTTGTAGTGCGCCCGAGAGTTTTTGTACAAGCGGCGACCTAACGGGTCGTACGCATAATCCACCGACAGACGATCATCTTCGAAATGCACCAGGCGATCGAACAGGTCCCATCGCATTTCGCAGACGCTGCCGTTACTCCAGCGCTTGATCTGATTGCCGCGTTCGTCGTACTCATAATGCGTGCCCGCGTACTCACGCAACACGTTATCCGGCAGCTTGCTTCGCGCCGGCTCTTGGTCCAGCGGCCGGCGGACTTCAAAGGCTCGTTCATCCAGGAGATTCCCGGCGGGATCGAACGCAAAGGTTTCGACCCCTAGACGCGTAGCGGCACTGATCAAACGACCGACAGGATCATAACGATAGGAAAGCGGGCCCCGACGACTGTCATTGATGTCCGTAAGCTGGCCAGCGGCATCGTATTGGTAGTCACGCTTGAGCAGCACCGATTTGTCGGCACTGCGCTCCAGCACCTGAGCTTGCAAGCGCCCGGCCGGGTCCCATTTCTGCGTTTGCAACAGATGATTTCCTTGATGGCGAGCGACTTCACGGTGCAAATCGTCACGCTCGAATCCGGCCAGTTCATGGTCATCCAGGCGCAATCCCAGCAGGTGGCCGCTGCCGTAGGTCAGCCAACTGACTCGGTGACCATCGGGGCGCAGGGTTGCAACGCGTTGATTGAGTGCATCGTACTCATGCTGCCATATGGCGACCATCGGGCTCTCGAGGCCCAGATAGTGTTGATGCTCACGCAGGATGTTACCCGCCAGATCATGGAACCACTGCAAGCGGCTATCGGCGTTGCAAGCCATGATCAGTTTGCTGTTGCCGTCGTAATCGAAGGTTTCGCTTTGCTGCTGATCACCCAGAATCGCTCTGCGTTCGATCAAACGATTCATTGAGTCAAAACGTATTTCGACGCAATGTTCACCGTTGTAGATTTTCGCAAGCCGCCCGGTTTCGGGCTCGTACGAATAACGGGTTGAACGCCCGTCAAAAGCTGTTTCTTCAAGTAAACGACCGACCGGGTCGTAGTTGAAGTGAGCACGACGTTCGTTCTCGTTCTCCAGTGCAATCAGTCGACCGAGCTTGTCCCAGCGATAACGAACGGCATGCTCCAGCGCATCCACCCGCTCGGCGATCAGCCCCGCCGCGCTGTACTTCCAAGTTGTGCAACGATCCAGACCATCGACATGGGCCAGCAATCGACCCTCGGCATCGCGCTCGAAGCGCTCCTCGGTCTTGTCCGGGTGCATGATCAACGTCAACTGCCCGGCACTGTATCGGTATTCGGTACTGTGGCCGGCAGCGTCCGTGAAGCAAATCATCTGGCCGCGTTCGTTGTACTCCCAGGCACTGGTCTTGCCTGAACAATCGACGTACTCCACCAATTGCCCGGAAGCGTTGTAGGCCAGTTTCTTTTCATTGCCGTTGGCATCTTTGACCGAGGTTGGCATCCCGGCCGGGTTGTAAGCGTATTCGGTCTTGTTACCCAGTGGATCGACGCTCTCGACAAGGTTGCCAGCGTCGTCATAGGCCCTTGTCCATTGCCCGCCCTCCGCATCGCTGATTTTGATCAGTTGGTCGAGATCGTCGTAGGCGAAGTGGACCACCGTGTCATCGGTGCGAATGTGTTCCAGAAGATTACTTCGGTCATCATAGCTGTAGCGATCCGAGCGCCCATCGGCACGGACGTGGCGGATCACGTTTTTTGCATTATCACGGAAGAACCAGTCAGAGCGATCGTCGGCGTGCCGAATACGGTAGGTGTAACCCAGACTGTCAAAGTAATGCCAGGTCTCATGACCGAGCGCATCCGTGACGTACACCAGTCGAATGTTTTCATCCCATTCCAGGCGGGTATCGAAACTGCCGTCATCCGCCCACTCACGAACTGCCTTGGCGTCTGCACCATGACCCAGCCATTGCAGGTTCATGCCGCGCCCGGTGCGATCGGTGTAACGGGTGATCAGGTGATGCTGGTACTGATAACGCCATGCAGCACCGTTTTCATCCTGTGCCTGAACCAGATCGCCCGCCGAATCGTAAACATAGGAACAAAGCTGACGCAGAGGCTCACCGTCACGGATTTCCCAGAGCCCGGTCAAGCGCCCCTGTCCATCAATCATCGTGCCGAGGTGCAGATGCACCTTGCCCGGATCCCCCTCGTACGTAATCAGGTCGGACAGTACTGTCCGGTCACCGTACCGATGCTCGTAATGCAGCATGATGCCGGCGCCGCTGCGCAACTCCACACCGACCAGCAGAAACTGCTGGCCACGACGGACATAGGTTTCCTTGCGCTCGAAACCACGGCAGAGCAACAGCTTGTCGTCACTGACGCGGACAACCGTGAGGTTTTCGATCGCGTCGTAATGGAACAGATCGACCTTAGGCAATGGATAGTCGTGGCTGCGGCCATCCGCATCGTGGAACTGCAAGGCACCGTCAACGAGGTCGAATCGTGTGCTGAACGAAGTGATCCATCGTGCACCCAAATCGCCTTGGTCATAGGCATCCAGATCCGAGCTGTAGATACGCGTCCACTCGATCGGGAACGGGCCGGTCAGATTGAAATCCGTGTGAGCAATGCTTTCGGAGCCCACTGCAAAGCTGATGCTGTCGCAGGTACCCGGGCAGGTACCGTTTTTTTCGGCATTGGGTTTCTTCTTCGCCGGGACTTCCGTTTTCCTGACTTCGGTTCTGCCCTCACCTGCCCTGTGTTTGGCCTGGCTCGTTCCGCCGACTTTCACGTGACCGGCGACACCACGCCTGTTACGCAGATTCCAGGCCTCGACAGCCTTTGTCAGTACGATCAGCAGCGCGCCGATGGAAAACGGCATGTTCGGATTACTGAGCTTTTTCAGTTGAGCCTTTAGCTCCGGCCCCATGGCAACCAGTATCTTGGTTTGATCGTGAACGAGCTTCTTGGCTTCCCGAGGCAACAGATGCTTTGCAGCGCTATTGACTACGCCCTTTCCCGCGGCCTTATAGACATCGAAGGCTGCGTCAAAAATATTGCTGATGGCCTTGCCGGGATCGTGCAGGAGTTGCCCCCCCACACCGTCCATTTTTTTCCCTGCTCGCTTGAGGTCAGCACCGGCATCAAGTTCAGCATCGACAACAGCGTTCAATCCCGTGGCAATCTGCTTGAGGAACTCTTCACCCTTTTGCCCGGCTTTATCCAGCAGATCAGGCAAGGCAGATTGGGCGGTCTTAACGAAGTGATCAATCTCGCCAACAATCGTTGCGTTCAAGTGACCGGCAATCACGTTGATCAACGCGTCGCCCAAAAGCGCCTTGCCAGCCACCTTCATTTCCTGCCGAACCAGGTAAAGCGTCGGTCGAAGGCTCATGCGTGCGGCAGCCATATTCGCAGGGACAGGTATTACACCGATAAGGTCGATGCCCAGGCTGACCCAGTCCAGCGGATCGCGTTTTTCACTTCGAGATAAAACGGCAATGTCATTCAAGACATCGACCAACGCCATGATGTTGCCAACTACCGGCAGGGCTCCGGCGACATATTTGATTCGCTCGAGGGTGACGTAACCGCCACTGACTTCCTGCAGCCATGCATCGAACTTGGCAGCATCGCGTCCGACATCCGCTACTTGAATCTGATTCAGTGGCACGACAGCAACTTGAGACTCTCGGCTTTGTGTTGCGCTTGCGGTAGTCATGACAGCATCTCACTTGCAATCAGCCCAGGGGTTTTAAGCGAGGATTTCGGTAGCGCCGGTGCCGGCAGACTCGGCAACTTGCCCGCCTTGCTCGCCGCCCCGAGAATCCCCGACGCACTCGGCATCGCCGCACTCGCCAGTTTCGGCAACCCCGCCACCCCGCCCTGCACCGCACCTTTCACCTGCTGCGCCGTTTGCACCGCACCCATCCCTGTCTGCGCCAATTCCTTGCCCTTCTCCAACATGTCCCAGTTCTTGCTCGGCAGCGCCTGCGCCACCATGGCTTGCACCTGGCTCGGAATGTCTTCGGCCCCCGGCGGATTCAACGGCCATTCCGGCTTGCCGATGTAACTTCCTTCGCTCCAGG